>CAZNJA010000052.1:0-9436 GCA_964573245.1 uncultured bacterium | reverse complement strand
TTCAGAGAATTTCCGGCCCCTAGAAATGCAGAGCATTTCAGGGGTTTAGTCCCTGATATTGTTTCACCCCGAGGAATCTGCAAGATTCCCGGGACTTTAGTCCTTGAGATTGCCTTGCAATCTCTAAGGGCAATTTCTAGGGAGACTAAGTCCTCGCTCCGATGTAACGTCGGAGCAGAGGGAATATCAAAATTTAAAAATTTTGATATTTACATTGTCATCCTGCTTTTTGCCCTTTAATTGCTGGATTGTGATTATATAACAGCTTTTTTAATGCGAAGAGAAAGTTTCGGGAAACTTTTTAGATATTCTCGCCTCTCCGAACGCAGTTGCAAAACAGCTTTTTTAATATCGTTCGCGCTGTAAAAATTTTCAAGTTTATATTTCTCCAAATCTACGCCTTCCATCGTTTTGGGGGTGAGAACTTGCCAATAGCGATTTTTCTCCCATTTCACTTTTCTTTTAAAAATAGATCTACACATCTGCAAAACATCCTGCGCTTCTATTTTTCTCTGTCTTGTCTTTTTCTTTCCCCTGACTGTTTTATTGAGAGATTTCCCAACACTTCCCACATTCACCAAATAAACTTCAACTTTTCGCCTGTTATTCTCCATGAAATTCAGAAATCCTTCGGCTTCATCTTCAACACTCCCAATCAAATATGGATTGCTCGCAGGCTCTCTAATTATCTCATTATCCTCAACCGACTCACCCAACATAAAAACAGCCGCCGCCTGATGAGGTTCAAGCCTACAAAAAGGCGGAACAACAGAATTTAATTTCGTCATAATGAATATTTTAAGTCCATCCAATTTTTCCATCGAAGACACATTTATATCCTCCAAATCCAAAGAATTTTCATCCTTCAAAACAGCGGGATTTGACCGCCTCAAATCCCGCAATCGAATAAATGCTTTGCCATTACCGGTAATCGTGCAATCCTGAAAATCCAACCGGCCTTGATGGTCGACAATAACATTCTCGAAATTAGTCTTTCTGTTAAGCGCCGCTCTGTAAAGAAAAGTATGCAAATGAGATTCTAATCTCTGAACTTTCACCGAAAAGATCTTTTCGGCGCCGAGGATCTGTTCGTATTTTCTCACAAATAAAGCACCGTCCTGCAATAGTCTTGTTTCTTCGCCTTTTGCGTTCAACGAAAAGTTATCGCTTAAGTAAATCGTTTTATCAATGCCGGAAGGGCTTATAAAAATTGCCGCATGATTTTCAAACTTTTTTTCTTTGCCATCACAAAAGGTAATCGTCTTGCTCATACCATAAAGAGACTGCATCCCATTTGTTTTGGCAAAATACATAGCCATACGTAAAAACCCCATCCTTATCTCATCTAAATAATCACTGCCAAGCACGTATGTGATACCCAACTCAGGAAAAACAATTGTCTGCCTCTTCTCGGCTGGCCACTCGGGAATACATACAAGATGAAGACTTAAAGAGCGTTTTTTTTGAGGAGGGAACAAAGACTGGCTCCAAAGAAAAGGCAATCTTACGCTTTCCTTTTTGTAAAGCGATGTGAACAATGTGCAGTGTAAATTAAAATCTTCATTCTCACACATTTTCTTTTCTATACATGCAAAAGGCACTTTTTTTGCGTAATAGTGGACTTTTGCAAGGGTTGAGGGAAGTTCTCTTAAAATTCGGGATTGTTCTGAATTGATATTTTTCTGCGTGACACCCTTACCGCCAACACAAACGGTTAAGGGGAGGGAAGACGATTGAACATTTGAGGTGAACGTCAAACTGCCGTGTTGAGTTCTAATCCCATAGTGGTTGGCAAACTCTTCTAATTCATAATCATCCACATGCCTTAAATTAGGCTGATAATAAAAACTTTTTAACTCATGAGATACGATACGTAGAACTTTTTCTACTTCCATCGAATTAAGTTGCAGTATATCATTTTTAGATGTTTTCCGTCAACCTCGCCAGAGATAAGAAATGCCTTTAGGCATTTCTTTAATTGTGGGATTTCCCTTCCGATTTATGATTAATTTTACGGTTTTGTATTAAGTGCATTTTGTTAAATTAACATTTCTAACGGAGGCAACATTATCTAAACGCCAAAAGCCTCCTGCGACATCATTCATATTCTGTTGAATTATTGGACGTTTTAAGTTAAAATTTTGGTGAATAAGAAAGTCGCGAATTTTCTAAACAAGAGGTGAAAAATCTTTAATTTCAAAAAAATCGCTCTTGCGGGAGCCAAAACAGCGGAAGAGAAAAAAGCAAAAGATGTAGTGGTCCTCGATTTACAGCCTCTTACCGTCTTGACAGATTACTTTGTGATTCTTTCCTGTGAAAGTCAAGTCCAAACCAAAACCGTTGCTAATGCAATAGCTGACGCGCTGTCTAAAAAAGGTATCGAACCAATGCACATCGAAGGCACGCCTGAAAGCAGATGGGTGCTTTTGGATTACAGCGGAGTAATAATCCATATTTTCCACGAAGAATTGAGGAATTATTATCAGTTGGAAAAAGTTTGGGGCGATGCAAAGATAGTAAACAAAAAACGAAAGGCGAGAAAAACCAACTAACTGGGGCATAGTTCTCTGCCTTTTGATATTATCATGGAACCTCAAAGAGAAATAATAAAACAGTTAAAACAACTTACAAACTTAAAGGAAATAAATTTAGAAGTCCCGCCGGGGAACCTGGGAGATTATGCCTTCCCTTGTTTTGTTCTATCTAAAACTTCAAAGAAAAATCCTGCTCAAATAGCCAAAGATTTATCAATCAAAATAAAGACCACGAATCTTATCGAAAAAGTGCAAGCCACAGGCCCATATCTAAATTTTTTTGTAAACAAGACAATTATTGCCGAAACCGTCTTAAGAAAAATCTCTAAAGAGAAAAACAACTTCGGTTCCAAAAAACACCCAAAAGAGAAGATACTCGTAGAGCACACAAGCATAAATCCGAACGCTTCTCCCCACATAGGAAGAGCGCGAAACGCCCTGCTTGGCGACTTTATAGTGCGGCTTTTGAAATTTCAAGGATACGAAATCCAAACGCATTATTTCGTAAACGATATCGGTAAGCAAATAGCCATGCTTGTTTTGGGCGCGGAAGGCAAACAAAAAATAACATTCAACGATTTATTGGCACTCTATATCGAAATTAACGAAAAAATAGAAAAAGAACCCGAATTGGAAAAGCGCGTTTTTGAATTGTTGAATAAACTGGAACGAGGCGACGAAAAAACAAAGAGAAAATTCAGGGATATCGTGAATATTTGCATAAAAGGGCAATTAAAGATTTTTTCGGAACTAAATATAAAATACGACAAGTTCGATTTTGAATCGGATTATCTTTGGACCAAAAAAACCGAGCAGGTTTTGGAAGAATTAAAAAAAACCGGCAGATTATTTTTGGATAACGAACAAAGATATGTCCTTGATCAGAAAGAATTCAACCTGCCTATGGAAAGCCCTGTGCTTGTTCTGACAAGAGCAGACAAGACCAGCCTATATCCACTAAGAGACCTTGCTTATCATATAGAGAAGAAAAAAACAAAAAACATTCTCGTGTTGGGCGAAGACCAAAAACTTTATTTCCAACAACTCAAATGTGCTTTGACTTTGCTTAATAAACCCGTTCCCCAACCTGTTTTTTATTCTTTCGTGCTTTTAGAAACAGGCAAAATGTCGACAAGAAAAGGCAATTTGGTTCTGCTGGAAGATTTCATGAAAGAAGCATTAAAGAAAGCAATGGAAGAAATAAAAGAGCGGCATAATAACATTGATGAAGAAGACGCAAAAAAAATAGCATACGGCGCGATAAAATATTCAATTTTAAAAGTCTCTCCGGAGCGGAATGTTACCTTCAGCTGGAAAGCGTTGCAGTTTGAAGGAGACACTGGACCATACCTGCAATACGCCTGCGCAAGAATAAACTCCATTTTGAGAAAATACGATAAAAAAATAGATGAAAAAATAGATTTTTCTTTGTTCAAAACAGACGAGGAAAACAATTTGATAAAAATGCTGTCCAAATTCGAAGGCATAATAGAAGAATCCGAAAAGACACTCAAACCGACGATAATCATAAATTACATCTACAATTTGGCTCAGGGCTTCTCCGCCTTCTATATGAAATGTCCGATTCTAAAAGCAGAAGAGAAGTTAAAAAAAGCACGGCTATTATTGGCAAATTGCGTCAAACAAGTTTTAGGGAACGGATTGGGTATTCTGGGAATAGAAACATTGGAAAAAATGTAAAAAATTACGCCGAAAACTTATCAATTGCTTTGGCAAATTCAACGGCAGCTTTATGGCAAAAGCATATCCTTTTCCAGAAGCGATAGAACATTCCGAAGAAAAAACAGATACAATGGCGGAAACATTTATAAGTTACGGAAAAGAGGTTTATGGTAAGATGGGCAACGCAATCTGACAATTTAAATTCAAAAAGGAGTTAATTATGGATTACGATATAAAAGATATTTCGCTTGCGGATAAAGGAAAATTAAGAATCGAGTGGGCTGATAAAAGGATGCCTGTCCTTGCATTGATAAGGGAAAGATTTAAAAAAGAAAAGCCGCTTAAAGATTTGAAAATTGGAGCATGTTTGCACGTAACAAGTGAGACTGCGAATTTAATGATTACATTGAAAGAAGCAGGAGCATCTGTTAAACTTTGCGCTTCAAACCCCCTTTCCACACAGGATGATGTTGCTTCTTCTTTGGTTAAAGATTATCAAATTCCCGTATTTGCCGTAAACGGTGAAGACAGGGATTCTTATTATCGGCATATACAAAAAGTTTTGGACAGTGGATTGCAATACACTATGGATGATGGGGCAGATTTGGTTTCAACGCTTCACTCTTCCCGCAGAGAACTGCTCGTCGGTATTATTGGCGGAAGCGAAGAAACAACCACTGGAATTATAAGAATGCGCGCGATGGAAAAAGACGGAAAACTTATGTATCCGCTTATTTCGGTTAACGATGCCGACACTAAACATCTATTCGACAACCGTTATGGAACTGGACAAAGCACAATAGACGGAATTTTAAGAGCGACAAACAAACTTTTAGCGGGAAGCAAGTTTGTCGTATGCGGTTATGGATGGTGCGGCAGGGGAATCGCCGCCAGAGCAAAGGGCATGGGTGCAAGAGTTGTCGTTAGTGAAACTTCTCCGTTAAGAGCGTTGGAAGCGGTTATGGACGGATTTGATGTGAAACCTCTGAGTGAAGCATGCGCAGATGCGGACATAATCGTAACTGCTACAGGAGATTTACATGTCATCAAAAAAGAGCACTTTCCCAATATGAAAGACGGAGTCATTATTTCAAATGCCGGGCATTTCAATGTGGAAATAGATATAGAAACACTTGAGAAAATTTCAAAAGATAAAAGAAAAATAAAAGAGTTTATCGATGAATATACTTTGGAAAGCGGCAAGAAAATAAATGTCCTTGGCGAAGGCAGGCTTGTGAATCTGGCTTGCGCTGAAGGACATCCTGCAGAAGTTATGGATATGAGTTTTGCAAACCAGGCGCTTGCTTGCGAACATATAAAAAACAAAGCGGGGACTTTGAAAAACAAGGTTCATCCAGTCCCCAAAGAAATTGATGACGAGATAGCACGTCTTAAATTGCAATCAATGAATATTTTCGTGGATACGCTCACTCCCGAACAGAAAAAATACTTGACTTCGTGGGAAATGGGAACGTAATTACACGTTAGACATCAAAAATTATTGTTGCCTGCAAGTTTCCTGAATCCGCTTCTTTTATTTCCAATTGGTGATAGGTCGCAGCTTTGATTTGTTGTTTTAGAAGCGTTTTCCCGAAATCTATTTTTTCGCCTTTTACTGATGCTAAAATAAAATTTGTTTCCAGTTTTTCTATGTTGAAATTTTTGAATATATAACCTTTTTCCGAAAGAAAAAGTAATTCATTTAGCCATCGAATAAGTAAATCCTCCAAATTCTCGCCTTCCAGCTTTATTCGTCTCGTTTCTTTTTCTTTGAGTTTTTCTAAATCGAATATTTGCGACGACATCGCAGTAGCAGCAGTCGTGAACAAATCTTCCAAGTCCTTACCTTCAACAAAAATGCCGATGTCGGCGGTGTGGTTAATTAAATGATAGGTTCCCATTGTAAACTAACTGTACTTTTTGTCTCTTTCTACTATTGAATGCAAGTCTAAATTGTGGGCAAGTAAAGTGCGATAATAAACAGAATTATATACAAAATAATTAACATTGTAAGTAATCCAAGAAGAATATATCTGGATTTTCCTCTCCTAAATGCCCAAGTTAATACTAACAAAAATGGGAAAATGCAGCTTATTATCAAATAGAGCCAGAAGGGAGATACAACAAATATTTTTGTAAGCGGGGGTAAGTATTCAGGTCCCCCACTGAGGTAAAGAAGGGTCAGGAGTAAATTGGCTCGGAACTTTGCTAGTGCTATAGCATATGCGATTATTACTAATACTCCCAATATAAATTTCTCAATATTCTCCTGATACTTCTCATAATCATTTTTCATCTTTAGATTTTAATTTGTCATTTTGCCTGTCCGCCAATCTTTGGCAGGCGGGCATTTTGACTTTTTAAAATCCCAATTTACTTCTTTTTACTTTTTTTGCCGTGTTTTTTAGCCTCTTTTTTATATTTCTTTTCTGATTCTTTTTCGTCTTTATTCTCTTCCGTATCACCTTTCTTTGGCTTTTCCGGTTCCCTGTCTTTATCTTTTGTAGTTAAGACTTCCTCCTCTTCTCCAACTGTTGTAAAGGATGAGACACGGTTGCCTTCGTCAAGAGACACCAAACGCACGCCCATTGTATTTCGGCTGATGTTTCTCATCGAAGCGCTGTCCATTCGGATAATCTTGCCTTGTTGTGTCACTATAAGCATATGGTCGGTCTTTTTTACTCCGGCAATGCCTATGACTTCGCCGTTTCTCTTGCATTGTCTTATATTGATTACGCCGCTTCCGCCTCTACCTCTTTTCGGATAGAGATCATAAGTAGATTTTTTACCGAACCCTTTGCTGGTGACTACAAGAAGCGACTCGTCTTCTTTTACTATTTCTCTGCCCACAACTTCGTCTTTTGGTTTTAGTCTTATACCTCTTACTCCTTTTGCTGTTCTTCCCATAGAACGGACTTGTTTGCCGGAAAACCTGATCGCTCTGCCGTTTTTGGTAGCGATTAATATGTCCTCATCGCCTTTTATAAGGTCAACGCCTATAAGCTCGTCAGCTTTTTCTAACCCCAATGCGATTATTCCTGTGGTGCGTGGATGGGAGAAATTTAACAAAGGCGTCTTCTTGACTTTGCCATGTTTTGTTACCATGAAAACATATCCTTCTTGGGAGAAGTTTTTAACCGATAAAAATGCGGTTATTCTTTCTCCTTCGGGGAGTTTTAAGAAGTTTACCACCGCTTGTCCTTTTGATAACCTTCCCGCTTGGGGAATTTCATATACTTTTATCCAATAAACTTTTCCAAAATTAGAAAAACAGAGGATATAATCGTGAGTCGACGCAATGAATATATTGTCTATAAAGTCTTCTTCTTTGGTGCCGGAGCCGATAATACCTTTTCCGCCTCTTCCCTGGGCTCTGTAAGTGTTGAGAGGAAGACGTTTTATATAACCCTGTTTGGAAATGGTAACGACCATGTCTTCTTCTTCTATGAAATCTTCATCGTTTAAAATAGGCTGTTCGCCCGTAATCATCGTTCTTCTTTCGTCGCCGTATTTTTTCTGTATACCTGTCAGCTCTTCCCTGATTACGCCTCTTATTTGAACAGGCGAAGAAAGGAGCGATTCGAGTCGGACGATTTCTTTTATAATAGCTAAATAATCTTCTTCTATTTTCTTCCTTTCAAGACCGGTCAACCTTTGTAATCTCATATCGAGAATAGATTGGGCTTGGATTTGGGTCAGTGAAAATAATTTGATTAATTTTTCTCTTGCGATTTCAGCAGTTTGAGAAGCTTTGATGGTTTTGATTATTTCGTCCAAATTTTTTAACGCTATTTTTAACCCTTCCAATATGTGCGCTCTTTCTTTTGCTTTCCCCAACTGAAAGGCTGTTCGCCGTTTTACCACTTCCTCTCTGTGTGATAGGAAGTACATCATCATGTCTTTAAGCGGCATGATCCGCGGTCTTCTGTCAACCAATGCCAAGAGTATAATCCCGAAAGTTGTCTGAAGAGCGGTATGCTGATAGAGTTTGTTTAAAACGATTTTCGGCTCTTTGCCTCTTTTTATTTCTAGAACGATTCTCATTCCGTCTTTATCGGATTCATCTCGGAGATCTGATATGCCTTCTATTTTTTTATCTCTTATCAGTTCGGAAATTGATTCTACAAGACGTGCCTTATTTGTCATATAAGGTATTTCGGAAATCACTATCTTTCGTTTTTCGTCTTCTTCTCCTTCTACAAATGCTTTACCCCGAATTCTTACCAATCCCCTGCCTGTTGTATATGCGTCTTTTATTCCGTTTTCCCCCTGAATGATTCCGCCTGTCGGGAAATCGGGACCCGTTACAAACTTCATAATTTCTTCGTTGGCTGCTTCGGGATTTTCCAAAAGGAACATCAATCCCTTGATGAGTTCCGTTAGATTATGCGGTGGGATGGATGTTGCCATACCTACAGCGATTCCGGATGAACCGTTTAAAAGCAGATTCGGAATTTTTGAAGGAAGGACCATCGGCTCAAGACATGTTCCGTCATAATTTGGCGCAAAATCAACTGTCTCCTGCTCTATGTCTTCCAGCATCTCTACTGCCAAATGCGACATTTTCGCTTCTGTATAACGCATAGCTGCAGGTGGGTCGCCGTCTATCGAGCCAAAGTTTCCCTGCCCCCTAACAAGCGGATATCTCATTGAAAAACCTTGAGCTAATCTGACAAGGGATGGATATACTATATCTGCGCCGTGAGGATGGTAATTTCCCGAAACATCGCCCGTGATTTTCGCGCATTTCCTAAAAGGACGGTTCGGGAAGAGATTCAAATCCCGCATAGCGTATAAAATTCTCCTGTGTACAGGTTTCAATCCGTCTCTTACGTCAGGCAAAGCTCGCGATACGATAACACTCATTGCATAGTCCATATAGGACGTTTTCATTTCTTCTTCAACATCTACATGCTTAATAATTTCTGGCATTGTTTTTATCCCTCTCTTGGCCGCCGAAACTTTTGGGCATAAAAGCGACCCACATTATAAAAATTTTAATATTATCTGTTTACCATCTTAACTATCACAGCAAGATTGTTTTCATGGGTAAGCAAACCGATTTTAAATCCAAAGTTGCAACAAAATTGTATCAAAAATTTCGTTTTTTTTCAATCCTTTATTTCCTTTTGTCGCAAATGTTAGCGTCTGATATAATAAGCAAAAATTCTTAGCGAAAAAGCCATGGCGAATCTTAAAAAACTTGACGATTATAGATG
>CAZNJA010000051.1:0-9544 GCA_964573245.1 uncultured bacterium | reverse complement strand
TCAATGTTTTGCGGTAGATTATGTCCCGGAAATTCTAACTTTAGAAAGGATTCATGAGAAACGAATAACTGCTGATATCGATAAAAAAATAAAAGGCAGGGAACTTTTATTTAAAAAGATATACCCGCATCTCAAAAAACACAGGGTTTTATTAGCCAAATACTTATATGAAACGGGGGAATTGTATTTAAGAAGTGGCAATTTAAAGAAGGGAAAAGAATGTATTATCAGTTCTTTAAAAATTTTCCCTTTTATGCGTTCAATTATAAAAATTATTGGATTAAGAACAAAAAAATAAATTATGAGAATTATTTATCCACATCCCATGGAATTTCCCAACAAGAAAGCCCATTCTATCCAGATCATAAATACTTGCTTTGCATTGGCCCAGAAAGGAGTGGACGTAATCCTTATAGTTTCAAAACTAGGTAAGAAAACTGTCAAAGAATGTTTGGATTTCTATGGGCTTCCAGAACACCCTAATCTTAAAATAAAGGGCTCAACTCAGAAAATTGGGAGGAAAAAATTCAATTTATTTGTGATTTGGGAAGTTTTAAAATATAGGAAAGATAAGAATGTCGTTCTTTTTTTTAGGGATATAAAATCGGCAAAATTGTTTATTACTTTGAAATGGTTTTTGAAGGTTCCGTGTATACTTGAAGCGGATGCTCCGGCTTCTGGTTATAGAAGTCTTTTGGATAAATTAAACCGCGAAGAGAAACAACTCGGTTCAATAGAAAGATTACAGTACATGGTTAGAATTTGGAGACACAAAAATTTAGAGAAATCTATTTATGCAAATATCAATGGAATAATATGTCAAACCAAAGGGATAAAAAACGCAATTTGTGAAGATTTTGCTGTTTGTGCTTTTATAGATGTATTCCCATGTGCCGCAAAATTGATGGATAGACAATTTGAAGAAAACGCAGTTAATATTCTATACTTAGGGCATTTATATCCACAGAAAGGCGTTGATATTCTTATTGAAGCATTGAAATATATCCCGGACAGAAAATTATTAATTGTTGGAGGGAATACACGGGAAGATATGTCCCGTATAAAAAACTTGAGTTTACATCTTGGTGTAGATAAACAAGTAATATTTGTAGGATGTGTTTCTCACTCTGATATAGGAAAATATTTTAATGGGGCAGGGGTATCGGTTATTCCTATTATGAATACTATCGGACAAAGATTATTTACTTCTCCCATGAAGTTATTTGAGTATATGTCTGCTAAAATTCCTATTGTAGCAAGCGATTTTCCTTCTATGCGGGAAATCCTTGAAAACGGTAAAACGGCAGTTTTAGTGGAACCTGAAAATCCCCAAGCATTGGCAGAAGGAATAGAAAAAGTTTTAGCCGATAGAGATTTTGCTAAAAGGATTGCTGAAGAAGCTTATAAGAAAATGCAAGATTTTACTTGGGAAAAGAGAGCAGAGAGAATTGTAAATTTTATAGAAAACACAGTAAAAAATGATTATAGAGATTAAAATCCGTGTAATTATTTTAAGGAATTAAAATGAGACAAAAGATTTCCGCAATAGTTCCCACTTACAACGAAGAAGATAATATTGAGGATTGTTTAAAGAGTTTGGATTGGGTGGATGAGCTTATAGTAGTAGATTCATTTAGCGACGACAGGACTGTTCCCATCGCGCAAAAATATACTAAGAGAGTTATTCAGCATAAATACGACTATTCAGCTGCCCAGAAAAACTGGGTAGTTCCGCAAACGTCTTATGAATGGATAATTCTTGTGGATGCGGATGAAAGAGTTACCCCCCAATTGCGCGATGAAATCTTGCAGTTGTTTGAAAAGGGGCCTGATAAAAAAGCCTACTGGATATATCGAACTAATTTTTTTCTTGGTAAGGAAATAAAATATTGCGGATGGCATAAGGATAGAGTAATTCGACTTTTTATGAAACAGCATCGCTATGAAGATGTTCGTGTTCATGCCGAAATACAAGCAAAAAAAGGCCAAACCGGAATGCTTTCAGGCAGGCTCATTCACTATTCCTACAGAAGTTTCGAAGACTATCTGATTAAATTGCAAAGATATTCCAAGTGGGGCGCTGAAAAAAGTTTTGAAAAAGGGAAAAGAGCAAATCCTTTCAATATTTTGTTTGCGCCTTTGGGGATGTTTTTGAAAAGATACTTTGTTAATTTTGGGTTTCTGGACGGTTTCCATGGGCTGATTTTAAGTTTGTTGGCGGCAGTGAGCATATTAATGAAATATGTGAGATTGTGGGAATTACAAAAAACATTGGGCAAGGAAGACAGACGATAAAAAGACGATATGTTGGCTATGGACTCTAAATCAAAAAAGGGCAAGATTGTTTTCTTGGAAGACTCGCCTGCTTGGGGTGGGGTACAAAAATGGATTCTTTCGCTTGCGCAGGAAATGAAAGAGCATGGCTTTGATGTTACTATTGCTGCCCCTAAAGAAGGAGAACTTGCACGCCGTGCGGCAAAATCTTTCATCGATATCTTTTCTGTGGAATTAAGCAGGAGTTGGTCTGTTTTCAATCCTTTTGGATTAAGACGTTTTTGTCGGTATTTGAAAGAAAATAAAGTCAAAACCCTTTTTTTGAACGGGTCAAAAGAATTCAAATTTGGCGGTTTGGCGGCTTATTTTGCAAAAACCGAAAATGTCATATATAGACGCGGAGCGGCTTTGCCAATAGCAAATAGCTTGCTGAACCGTTTTATTGCAAATAATGTTTTGTCTTTTATAATTACCAATTCCTATTCAAGCAAAAAATGTATTTTGGAAAACGGGAAAAAATGGCTTAACAAGGATAAAATACGTGTCGTTTATAACGGTGTTGACTTGGATGTTTTCAGTCCTGAAGGAGAAACGGCCCCAATTCGAAAAGAGTTCAATATTTCCGATGAGAAAGTTTTGATAATTTGCGTCGGCAGATTAACCGAACAAAAAGGTTATTCTTTTATTATCGAAGCAATGTCGCGCGTATCCAAAACTTTCGATAATTTCCATGTTGTTATTGCGGGAGACGGAGAATTGAAGAATGAACTTAAACGAATGGTAAAAGACAAAGGTTTAAATAAAAGATTTTCTTTTGCTGGATTTCGAGAAAATATTGCTACCGTTTTGCGAGCTTGTGATTTCCTTTTGCATGCGCCTCTTTGGGAAGGCGCTCCTAATGTTATTTTGGAAGCTATGGCTTGCGCGAAACCAGTGGTTAGTTGGAATGTAAACGGAGTAGGGGAGTTGATGGAGAAAAACAGTACGGGGTATTTATCTAAAGTGGAAAATATTGAAGAATTAGCTAATAATATAAGAAAAATGTTGGAAGATGTATCTTCTTCGAAAGCCAAAAAAATGGGAGAATATGCCAGAAAAAGAGCAGAGGAACATTTCTCGTTAGAAACAATGGTGGAAGAATACATGACTATTTTAGAATGATTACGAAAGCGTCAATTACAGAAGCGAAAACAAGAGAAATAACAAATTGTGTCATTAGCAAAAATCCTCTTTTGTCCGGCAGGAAGATAGAAAGTGTTGACCTCATTCGAAAACGTCAAGGCAAATTTATCTGTAAAATAATTCTATCTCCTAATGATATTGCCCCTCAATGTATATTTGTTAAGGTAGTCAAACCCGGAAGGGAAAATTTATCCGAGATTGTGCTGTATACCAGAAATCCAGTTTGTCTAAGTGCTTTTTTCCCTGCCGTCTATGGTGTCGTGAAAAAATACGGATTTTATTGGATTTTGTTGGAAGGATTGAAGCAATTTCCATGTTCTGCTGCGTCATTTGAAACTTTTAAAAAGCCCATTGAACTTATGGTGTCTTTACATTCAAAATTTTATAGTTACGGCAATGAAGATATAAGATGGATTCCCCATTTTAAAAAAGAATGGCAACGGAGAACAAATAAATTTAGATTATTGATGCAGTTTAAAAAGTACAAACACTATTTTCAAACAAAACGCATCTTGGAAAAAGATGGAGTTTTATTTAAAAATATAATTATGAATTCCAGAAAAATATTTTCTCCGTTGCTTGATGCCACTTACAGTTTAAATCACGGTTGTTTTGATTGTAGTCATATATATTTGGATGAAAGAGCGGGTTTTCGTCTTATAGATTGGGCAAATCTTTCATTTGCGCCTGTCACATTGGATTTGGTCTATTTAATTGAGAAAAGTATTGACTGTGGGATAAGCGATACTATTGATATTTTAGAATTTAGAAATAAGTGCTTGAATTATTATTGTAACGTCATGAAAAATTACGGAATGGACACTGTGGAAGTGGAATTTAAAAAATTATATGACCTTACTTTACTATTCAAAATAATAACCCAGTTCCTTTTTGAGGAATTTAAAAAAATGGAAAAAGGGAAACCTTCCAATTATAATTTTTATATGAATCAGTTTCTTGTCTTGACAAAATCCTTAAAATTAACCCAATAAAAAGGAAACATATGGAAAACCCGTTAGTGAGCGTGATTATTCCTACCTATAACAGAGCCCCGGTTTTGAAAGAAGCAATTAATAGCGTTTTGCAACAGACATATAAAAACCTGGAAATTATCGTGATAGACGATGGCTCTAAGGACGATACGGAAAATATTATTAATGATTTTAACGATAAAAGAATTATTTATATCAGACAAGACCATAAAGGTGCTCCTTCGGCGAAAAATGAAGGAATTCAAAATTCCAAGGGAAAATATATTGCTTTTCTTGATTCGGATGACATATGGCTGCCGCAAAAAATAAAGTCCCAATTGAGTGTATTTAAGAACAGTAAATTTAATCCAGGGGTCGTTTATTGCGGCATAGAATATATAAATGATATGGGAGAAAATATAAGGCAAGAAAAACTACCTGCATATAGAGGAAATATTTTCTTATATCTTTTGGGCGCAAGACGGAATGTAGTGCTTGGAGCTGGTTCTACTGTTTTGATTAATAAGATATGTTTTGAAAAATGCGGATTATTTGATGAAAACTTATCTTATAGAATAGACATGGACTTGTTAATCAGGGTCTCAAAAAAATTCACTTTCGATTATGTTCCCGAACCTCTTGCTAAAATTCGCATGCACAATGAGAGAATGTCCTCAGATGTAGATAGAATAATAAGCGGCAGGGAACGTCTTTTGGGAAAAATATATAATGACCTCAAGCGACACAGGAGAATTTTAGCAAAATACTATTATCAAACAGCAGTGCTATATTTTAAAAAGAGAGACGAGGCAAAAGGCAAAGAATATATAATAAAATCAATCAAATCTTTTCCTCTCGTTTGCGCTATAAGAGCATTATGGAAACACTGAAGAATTTCTCAAATCGAGAATATCATTGAAAACGCATCAGGAGAAAGACAAGTTGTATAAAATTCTTTATTTGACTCCCAGTGTAAATCTTTTGGGGGCAAGACAAAGTTTACTTGTATTGTTGGAAAATCTTGATAAAAACAAGTATTTCCCCATTGTTTTATGCCCTCGAGAAGATGGGGAACTGGTAAGAATATTACAGGAAAAAGGGATAAGAACGGAAATATTACGATTACGTAATTGGCGAAAAATCCGAAATATAAGATTTATACCTCTACTTGTTTATTCTTTGGTCAAATTTATAAAAAAGGAAAAAATAGAACTTATCCATTGCAACGAGTTTTGGGTAAACCCTTACGGCGTAATATCTTCGAAGATTACCCGTATCCCTTGTATTACTCATATACGTACAAGTTTAGACGTGAAAAAAGTGAAGGATTATTTACTTGCATATTCGGACAAGTTGATAGCCGTATCAGATATGACGCGTAAACCCATTGAGGAATTCCGCCAAATCCTTAAGAAAACTGTTACTGTATATAATGGCGTAGATACAAAGAAATTCAACCCGGATATAAAATGTGAGAGATTAAGAAAAGAATTACATATTGAAAGCGATGAAATCGTAATCGGAACAATAGGACAGTTGTATCCGGACAAGGGGCAAAAAGCATTTATACAATCTGCTTTTATAGTTCTTGAAAAATATCCCAAAGCGAAATTTCTGATAGTTGGAAAAGCAAAAAAAGAAAAGTACAAAAAACAACTGCAAGAACTTGTTGTTAAACTCGGACTTCAAGACAAAATCATTTTTACAGGGAAGAGAGATGATATCCCGCAAATTCTGTCAATTTTGGATATTTTTGCTCTGTCTACTCTTAAAGAGGGTTTTGCGCGTGTTATAATTGAAGCGATGGCTTGTGCTAGACCTGTGATTGCAACTCGGGTAGGTGGTAATAGCGAGGCTGTTATTGATGGGAGAACAGGTTTTATAATACCTGTAAATTCTCCTGATATATTAGCGCAAAAAACAATGGAACTGATAGAAAATAAAGATAAAAGGAAACAGATGGGAAAGGTAGGAAGGGAAAGAGTGGTGAACAATTTCAGTTTGGAGCATTATGTTGAAAGAATAGAAAAAACTTATAATGAATTCTTAAAATAAAATGAGACTTTATCTGCGTTGCTTGGGTTATTTAAAACCATATTATAAGATTATATCTATATCAGTAATCTGTATGATTTTTTATGCCTTTTTTAATATGGTCTCTATTGCATTATTAGAGCCGATAATAAATAAAGCTCTACTGGGAAATGGGATAGTGTCTTTTAAAATTCCTTTGATTGGAAAACCTTTCCATGTTTCTCAATTGCAGCTTCTCGCGCTTATTAGTTGCACGATTATAGTTGCATATTTCCTTAAAGGGATCTGTTATTATTTTCAATCCTATTTCACCAGTTATGCCGGCTCAAGAGCAATAATTGATTTCAGGAATGAATTCTATGAACACATTCAGTATCAACCCATGCGTTTTTTTACTCAAAAACGCGTTGGTGAACTCATATCTCGCATAATAAATGATATAGAAAACATTCATGATTCTCTTACGGTAATTTTTTCAAATGTCATAAGAGAGCCGATAACGATTATTGTCCTGACCATTTTCTTATTCAGAACCAATTGGCAACTGAGTTTAATTGCAATATTTGCTTTCCCGATAGCTATGTATCCTCTTAATAAGTTTGGCAGAAAAATTAAGAGGATAGGTTACAATAAACAAAGACGCATGGCTGATGTTACGAATGCTATACATGAATCAATAGCAGGAATTGAGACGGTGAAAATTTTCGGCAAGGAAGAGGAAGAAGCCGAAAAACTGAAAGAAAATCAGCTAAATCTTTTTAAATTTGCAATGAAAAAGGCGAAAGTCAAAGCTTTTGCTCCTCCTATTATGGAACTTGTGGCTTCATTGGGTATAGCTTTAATTTTATTTATAGGAGGCATGCAGGTAATAAGAGGAAGTTTTGATATGGGTAAATTTTTCACTTTTATACTTGCCTTAAGTGCGCTTTATCGTCCGATAAAAAATTTGACGCAGGAAAACAACAAAATACAAGCCTCTATGGGTTCTGCGCAACGTGTTTTTGAAGTTTTGGATTATCAGAAAATTGTTAAAGATATCCCAAATGCGATTGAAATGCCATCTTTTGAAAAAAATATAGTTTTTAAAAATGTTTCGTTTTCATATGAGTATAGGTCTATATTGAAGAATATAAATTTGGAAGTAAAAAAGGGTGAAATAATTGCGATTGTGGGTTTATCGGGAGTAGGGAAGACAACTTTGGTAAACCTTATTCCGCGTTTCTATGACCCTGTGGAAGGCAGGATAGAAATAGACGGACACGACATAAAAGATTTAAAGTTAAAATCCTTAAGAAAACAAATTGCTATAGTAAGCCAGGAAACTTTTCTTTTTAATAATACGATAAGAACAAATATATCTTACGGATGTGGCTATAGGCAGGTTACAGATAAAAGAATAACTGATACAGCAAAAGCAGCTTCTGCTCATGAATTTATCAAGAATTTGGCAAATGGTTATGATACGATAGTTGGAGAAAGAGGGATGCAACTTTCCGGAGGGCAGAGGCAGAGAATATCTATCGCAAGGGCATTACTTAAAGACCCCTCGATATTGATTCTCGATGAGGCCACATCAGAACTTGATAGTGAAGTAGAGAAATTATTACAAAAAGCTTTGGAAAGACTCATGAATGGACGCACGACTTTTATCATTGCTCATAGGTTATCTACAATAGTTCATGCTGATAAAATAATTGTGCTGGAAAATAATACGATTGCTGAAGTTGGCACCCACGAGGAATTGATTAAAAAAGTCGGATTTTACAATAGGCTTTACAAAATGCAATATGAACCGATAGAGTCAAATTCATGAAGAAATAGTTGGATTTGTTGCGGGACTTCTTGCGGGGTATTGACTTTTGTTTAATAATCTTATATATTTTGCATGTTCATGTGAAAAGAAGATAGCTACTAAATCCCGTAGCTATAATTTAGTATGACTTCGCCGTTTAGGAAACTGCGGAGTAAATGAAAGGGTGAAAAAAGGAGGGTTGTATGAAAAAAGTGTCATTATGGGCTGTAATGCTCGCATTGGTTTTTGCTGTCGTGACTGTTTCGGCACAGGCTGAGGTGGTTTTAAGAGGTTCTAGTAGAGTTGGTGATGTTTTAACAGCTCTGGCTCGGGATTATATGGATAAGAATCCTGGTGCTGAAGTAAAAGTTTTGTTCAATATACTTTATAAAGCACAGGACCATGTCTTGGCTGGCGAAGCAGATGCGGTAGC
The DNA here is from genome assembly GCA_964573245.1 of uncultured bacterium. Taxonomy (GTDB): domain Bacteria; phylum CAIJMQ01; class CAIJMQ01; order CAIJMQ01; family CAIJMQ01; genus CAZNJA01. Next base: position 858 of record CAZNJA010000051.1, on the reverse strand, counting down.
GGTAACGGATAAGTATTACAAGAATTTAAAAACAGATACTCTGAAATTTACACCTATTGCTAGAAGAGTTGTTGTCAGAAACGATAAAATTGTAGGTTATCATACTTACGGTATCGCTGCTGTTAGGATTTCACCTGAGCTTCAGAGGTTTCTTAACTTTATTGGTTCTGCAGACGGGCGAGAAATTCTTAAAAGCATACCGAACGTCGACCCTTTATAATAGAGGGGTTTTAGTAGCTGTCTTCTTTCACAAGGAAATTTTTGGAAGATTTTTAAAAACGAAGAAGTAAGTGAAGATAGGGGTTCTCTTTGTTATTTTAATATTGGGAAAAAACTTCTTATTAAAGCGGAAGGATAATCAATATCTCCGAATTTCTTAATTAGACCAATACTACTTGGTTTAGATAAGATAGTAAATATTTGGTTTAATTGGGTATCCTTTAGTTTTGTCAATGTCTCATGTGCGAGCATTCCTATTTTAAGTTCTCTTCCTATTGTGTGTCTCCATTTCTTTTCGTATTTTATCAGAGGGCTTTTACTTTCAATATGTTTTGCCGCTGTTTCGGCTGCTATTCTGGCGCATAATGTCCCCGTATAAATTCCTCCGCCCGATGTGGGTTTTGCCTGAGCCGCGGCATCTCCGCAGATAAGTATATTTTCCTTAAGCGTAATATCAGGGGGGCCAATCGGAATGGTCCCGGCGATTGGATTTTCCTGATTTTTGCATTTTAATTGCTCAAGCAAATTTTTAAGTCCTTTCTTTGCCAAAATGGGATTTGAACAAGCAAGTCCTATTTTTGAAAGCTTTTTATCCATAGGCACTGCCCATGCAAAAAAACAATCCGAATAATCGGAGCC
>CAZNJA010000050.1:0-10238 GCA_964573245.1 uncultured bacterium | reverse complement strand
TTTACCGATGAAGAGAAAAAACAAGCATGCCTTAAAAGAAGCATGAATTTCTTTACATTTTCGATAGCTGTGGCTGAACAAACATTGGAAAAACTTAACAAAATACAAGAAACCTAAGGAAAAAGGTATGGATCTTTTTACTCACAATTCACCTGCATACAAAACATATTTGCAGGAACACCCTCACGAAAGAGGTGAAGTCAGATTTCTCCAGTCCATTGCTCAGAAAGGTATGGTAGTAGTTGAGGTTGGTGGACACACCGGTCTTACTGCAGTAGCTATAGGGAAGCAAATTGGCAGGGAAGGAATACTTTTCTGCTTCGAACCATTACCCAAATATTTTGAGATGTTACAGAAAAACATTATTTCTAATGGATTGGATAATATCCAGTTATCGCAATTGGCTGTAACTGATAGAACTGGTTACGCTCGTTTTAATGAAAATGGTGATGCCAGTCGTATTGACTTCCAACAAGGAAAAGCGCGTGTTACAACTACCAACCTTGACACGTTTCTAAGAAAGAGGGAGATAGAAAATATAGACTTACTAAGCATGGATTGTGAAGGAAGCGAATTTATGGCGCTCAAAGGTGCAGAGAAAATACTCCGAAATAGTCATGTGCAGATATTTGTTGAGATTCATCACAATTTTTTGGAAGAAATGGAACATTCGGTTAACGATATTGTGGCATATTTAAAAGAATTAGGGTTCAAAATCAACACTGTGGATTTAAACACTTTAAAATTAGGAAAAAACTTTAAAGGTTGTGAGTATATATATGCTCACAAGTAAACCCCGTTAGAAACAGGTCTCTCTAACGGGGTAAATATTATGGGTAACAATTTCTCTTTTGTAGGAAATAACTAAATATTTTTAAGCTACATTGAAGGAACTGGAGAGGACAAGAGAAATATGGCAGTTTTTAATCTTAAACCGATTGGTGTAATACGAACGCCTTATATTGATAATGCGCCTTACCAGCCTATAAATGAGGATAAAGGAGAGTTTTGTATTGTGCTTGATACCAAATATACCGAAGGACTTCTTAATCTTGACAGTTTCCGCTATATCTATGTTGTATATTATATTGACCGTCTTAGACGCCGTCCTTCTATGATTGAAAGTCCCCTTTGGACTGGCGGTGCAAAGGTGGGTCTATTCGCAAGCAGAACTCCTGTTCGTCCCAATCCTATAGGAATTAGTATCGTTCATATAAAAAGAATAGTTAATAATGAAATTCTTACCTCAGGATTAGATGTATTTGATAGGACTCCTCTATTGGATATTAAACCTTACGTGAAAGATTTAGATTCTAAAAATGATGCAAATTATGGGTGGCTTGATTATTTAGATAGTGATAAGGAACACTTGCTTTTACATATTAAAGGTGTCCCGCATGATTATTAAGGAGAACCCGATGCCTAAAACTGAAAATAAAGACACTAAACTAAAATGGAATTTTGCTATGGGACTCCTCCATGGCACATTCTTCACCGGAGGCCAAGCTTTTGGAAATCCCAATACTATCATGCCTGTTTTTTTAAGTGCTCTTACTGATTCTAAAATTCTCATAGGATTTTCTTCCACTATATTGGGCAGTCTTGGAGGAATAGGCAGTGTTTTGCCGCAACTTTTTGTAGCCAGTAAATTGGAAACTAAAGTTCATAAAAGACCTCTTTTGAGAATTGCAATTACTATCCGTGCTCTTTGCTGGGCTCTGTTATCCTTAATAACCTATTTTTTTGCTATTTCCCATCCAAATCTGGTACTTGTTTCTCTATTCTTCCTGCTTATTGTATTTACTCTTATGGGCGGAGTAGCTGCTATACCCTTCTACGATATCTGGGGTAAAGCAATTCCCTCCACTTTAAGGGGAAGGTTTTTTGGTTCTCGTCAGCTTTTAGGAGGGATTCTGGCTGTTGCCTCGGGTCTTATTGCTAAATATATCCTGGGCAGTAAAAACATCATATTTCCTCAGAACTTTTCCCTTCTGTTTTTCTTTGCTTTCATTTTTATGGGCATATCTTATCTCGGATTAGGTTCAGTAAAAGAGCCGGTGGAAGAAGTGCATAAAACTCATTTAAGTTTTCAAGGATTTCTGAAAAAGGCATTTAAAATTCTAAAATCTGATAGCAACTATAAAAAATTTCTATTAGTGGAGATACTTATAGGCACTAGTGCCTTGGCTTTGCCTTTTTATGTGCTCTATGCCAGAGATGTGTTTAAGGTGAGCTTGGGAATGGTGGGTATATTCCTCGCAGCACAAATGCTGGGAAGCGCATTATCCAATTTCCTTTGGGCTCACTTGTCCGACTTTGTGGGTAACAAGAAAGTTTTACAGATAACTGCTTTATTGGCTTTAGTAGTCCCTTTACTTGCTATAATAACGCCGCCTACTTTATCTATACTATTTGTTCTCCTATTTCTATTTGTAGGTTTTTTTACTGCAGGCTACACTATCGGGAAAACTAATTTTTTATTAGATATAGCATCTCAAAAAGACCGTCCTGCTTATATAAGTTTAAATGGCACTCTTACCTTCCCGGTGATGATTTTTCCTCTTATAGGAGGAGCTATAGTTCAACATATATCTCATAGTTTCTTATTTGTGATAACCTTGTTAATGGTTTCGGCTGGTTTTCTATTGAGCTTGCAATTGGCAGAACCAAGAATGACAATGTCAAAAGTAAAAGGAGAACCCGGTGCCTAAACCGAAAGCAGTGATAGATGCCAGAAACTGTCATCCTGAAAAGTGTGACGGGGGCTGTATCAGATTATAGTATGTAATTATGAAAGATCTTATAAGTCTATGAGAAAAAATACAGAGAGAGCAGCTGTATTATTGCAACCTAAACAAATAATAGCATATACTGAGAAAGGGGTAACTACTATAAATTATTTACCTTTCACTAATGAGTTTATTAAGCAGGCTTTACCACAAGACGACGAATTTCAGCAGAGCCTTCCTGAGAGTTGTCAAAGGGTTATAGAATTAATTGAGGCATCGAAATAGGGGGAAGATATGAAGAAGGATAGAATAGATATTGCTATTTCCAGCGGAAAAGGCGGGACAGGAAAAACTTTTATAGCTACTAATTTGGCAAAAGTGTTATCTGAGAAATATAGTCAAATTTGCTATTTAGATTGTGATGTAGAAGAACCTAACGGACACCTGTTTCTTAAGCCGGTTATAAATAAAGAGGAAAGTGTTACTTTAATTGCTCCTGTGGAGGTGGACAAAGAAAAATGTATTTCCTGCGGCAGGTGTGCAGAAGTTTGCAAATATAATGCTATTGCTATGGTTAAAGATAAAGTTCTTATATTTAAAGAACTTTGCCATGTTTGCGGCGGCTGTAAAATTGTCTGTCCTGTAGATGCAATTATTGAAAAAGAAAGAAAAATCGGTATTATGAAAGAAGGATTAAGCAAAGACATAAAAGTATATTATGCGCTTTTAGATACAGCAGAGGGAGGAATGTCTCCCCGTCTCGTAAAAAAAGTAAAGGAATATGCAGGAGAAGGCATTAACATTTTAGATTCATCACCGGGAACGAGTTGTCCGGTGGTAGAAACAGTTAAAGATGTCGATTTATGCGTATTGGTTACTGACCCCACCCCTTTTGGTATAAATGATTTAAAGCTTTCTGTAGATATGGCTCGGGAGGTAGGGCAAGAACCGGTAATAGTGGTTAATCGTGCTGAATATAAAGACACAGCTTTAAAAGAATATTGCTCAACTGAGCAGTTGGATGTAATTGGAGAGATTCCCGATGAACGTCGAATAGCTGAAAGTTATTCTCGGGGTGAGTTAGCAGTGGAGCAGTTTCCTGAGATAAAGAAATTATTTGAAAAATTAGCTGGTAAGGTATTAACTTTAGCTGCGCAGGAAAGAAAAATACCAAGGTTAGCAAAGAAAGAGAAATTGTTTGATGAAAAAGTTCCTGAAAAAGCAAAAAAATATGGTGCGCTTGGAGCTAAAAAGCCTAAAGAGTTAGTGGTGATCAGCGGTAAAGGAGGGACAGGTAAAACTTCCTTGACAGCATGTTTTGCTGCTTTGGCAGAATCAAGTGTAATTTCTGATTGCGATGTGGATGCGGCAGACTTGCATTTGATTTTATCTCCTCAAATAAAGGAGAGAGGTTTTTTTAGTGGCGGAGTAGAAGCAAAAATAGATCAAGATAAGTGTACTCAATGCGGCAAGTGTAAGCAGGCTTGTAGGTTTTCTGCTATTGAGGAATATGAAGAAAAAGGTAAAAAGAGATATAGAATCGATAAATTGGCTTGTGAAGGATGTGGTGTATGTGAATTAGTTTGTGAATATGGAGCTGTAAAAACCAAATCTGCTATAAACGGCGAATGGTTTATGTCTGATACCCGACATGGCCCAATGAGCCATGCTAAATTGGGAGTAGCTGAAGAAAATTCAGGCAGGTTAGTTACTTTAGTTCGCGATAAAGCCGCCTTGCTTGCCGAGCAGAATAAGATAACTGAAGCCATAATGGATGGGGCTCCCGGCACAGGGTGTCCGGTAATATCTTCCATTACAGGAGCCGATTATGCTTTGGCAGTTACCGAACCCACCGTATCAGGCGTGCATGATTTAGAAAGGGTATTACAGGTAATTGAACATTTTGGAGTTAAATCCGGTATCGTAGTAAACAAATATGATTTAAATGAAGAATTGACGCAAAAGATAAGAGAATTAGCAGGAAAATACAATTCGGAATTTATAGGAGTAATACCTTATAGCAAGGAGGTTACAGAGGCCCAAATGCAGAAATTATCCGTAGTGGAATATACGGATACCCCTTTAACAGAAAGTATAAAAGAAATTTGGAAAAAGATAGATAAAATTTTTCGTGGGTAATTAAGTCTAGTAAAAAATTTATCAAATGCAGTTTTATCCCATTGAACCAGAGTCTGAAATAAAATGATTGGTATGAAACGGTTAAAGTTAAATCAAAATTGGGCAAATGAGCTTTTGCCGGAAGGATTGCCTTACCCCGGCACCACCTTGATTAGTGGACCAGGAGGTTCCGGGAAGCCTTTGATAGGTTTTGCCTTTGTCTGCGATTGGCTAAAAGGAGGAGGAAACGTTATATTTATCCCTCTTCAGTATCCCAAGATGGAGATGGTAAAGGTGGCGTTAAAGCAGCTTTATAATCTGGATGTTGGGCAGTATTCACGCCAAATAGTATATATTCAGTTCAATCCTGATTTGGAAAAATATAAAATAGGTCAGGATAAAATTATAGAAGCTAATTTAATAAAACCGGATGTATGGGATGAAATAATTAACGAAGCTGAGAATATTTTGACTAACCGTACTGATTTAGGAACCTTGATTTTTGCTTCGGCTGCAAACCTTTTGTTATTTTCTCCTACGTACAAAGAGCTCAATTTGGATAAATTGGAGAAAGTTATCAAAGAAGATAATGTTAGGACATATATAGTTAGTGTAAGCACAAGTGCTTTTGCCGAGGATATAAAAAGATGGGAACAGGCAGCTGATAATCTGATGTTTGCCCGGATGGAAAAACCAATGAAATTATATTTGAGAGTATCCAGAATAGAAAATAGGGAAAGTCCTCCTAATGAAATTCAAGTACCAGTAAGTAAAGAAATGCTTGAAGACATTAAAAAGGTAGCTGAACATACAAGAAAAAGACAGATTCCTAAGTTGAGTAGGATTTAAAAAGACGGGGAAATATGAATAAAGTAGTGCTGATTTATGATAAGGATTTTAAAAAACTAGATTTCGGCCCGATGCATCCTATGAGGGGTGACCGTTACGAAAAAGCACTATTGGAATTTGAAAAGCTGGGTTTAATAGGAAAGCTCAAGATAGAAAATCCCAGAATTATCTCTAAAGATATTCTTAGTTTATACCATGCCCAAGACTATATGGATAAAGTTGAAGAGGTAAGTAAGGAAGGTTATGGGGATATCGGAGATGAAGTCCCTGGTTTTAGAGGCATCTATGATGTTGCCTTATTGAGTATGAGTGCCACCATATCAGCTGCAGAAGCTTTAATTAAAAATAGAGCAAATGTTGCTATAAACATTTGCGGAGGATGGCATCATGCTTTTGAACATAAAGGGAGGGGTTTTTGCATATTTAACGATATAGCTATTGTTGCTAATTATTTGTTGCAAAGAAAAAATGTAAAGAGGATTATGATAATAGACTATGATGCTCACCATGGTGATGGTACCCAGCGGGCTTTTTATGATAGTTCGCAAGTTTATGCTATTTCCTTTCATCAAAACCCAGCTACACTTTATCCCTTTAAAACAGGATATGAAGATGAAACAGGAGTTGCTAAAGGGGAAGGGTTTAATAAAAATTTTCCTCTTTCTGCTTTGTGTGATGATGCTGAGTTTATTTCAAAATTTAATCAGATACCTGAATTAATTGGAAAGTTTTCCCCTGAAGTTGTTATCTTACAAATGGGGGTCGATGGTTCCAGAGAATGCACTATTTCCAATATGCAATTAACTAAAGATGCCTATGATTACGCTTCAAAGCTTCTTATGGATTTACAAAAAGAACATAAATTCAAGATTTTGGCTCTAGGCGGTGGAGGATTTGTTCATCCTATGCTGGGGCGAAACTGGGGAGTTCAAATTAAAAATTTTATAGGGAAATAATGAAAATATTGATAAAAAACTTCTTATACTTATTTGTATTTCTCATGCTGGTTTGGCTTGCTCTTACCGCAAGCTTCGATCTGCAGGAACTTACTGCGGGTATTATCATTTCTTTTATCCTTTCATTATTTTTAAATAAAACTTATTTTGGGCTTGGGTTGCCGCCAGTAAGTATAAAAAGAATAATCTTTTTTGTTATTTATATCCTTGTTCTTCTTTGGGAGGTAATAAAAGCAAATTTAGATGTTGCTTATAGAGTTTTACATCCCAAGATGCCCATAAAGCCGGGAATTGTGGTTATTAAAACAAAACTTAAATCTGACATTGCAAAAATGGTTCTGGCAAATTCTATTACGCTTACCCCGGGGACTTTTACCTTGGATATATTGGGTGATAATCTTCTTATACATTGGATAAATGTAAAAACAGAGAATATAGAAGGGGCAACAAAAATCATAGGTGAAGGATTTGAAAAATATTTAAGGATAATATTCGAATGAGTGAGATTATTTTTCTGACAATTATAGGTGCAGCTATTTTTCTTTGTTTTTTAAGAATGCTCAAAGGACCTACCGCTCCAGATAGGGCAGTAGCATTAGATACGCTCTCTACAGTTACCGTTGCCTTACTTGTTCTGTTGGGTTATATTTTTAAAAGGTATATTTATTTGGATGTTTCTCTGGTTTACGCAGTTCTAACCTTTGTAGGTTCTGTAGCCATAGCGAGGTTTTTAGAAAGAGGAATTTAAATGCAATTAATAGGTAAGATAATTACAGGAATTGGTGTTACATTTCTCTTCTTGGGAAGTCTGGGAATATTCAGATTACCCGATGTCTATAATAGACTCCAGGCAGGGACAAAGTGTACTACTTTTGGTTCCTTCTTTACCATTATTGGCGTAGGAATAATGGAGCCAGCATGGTTCTGGAAGACCTTAATTATTGCCTTGTTCATACTTTCGACAAATCCAATATCCAATCATGCCTTAGGCAGGGCATCTTGTAAGAGCGGTGTCCCTCTGTGTGATAGAAGTGTTGTAGATAAAACTAAGGAGTTTGAGGAGTGTAAACCCCTTCACGATGAGTTAGAACAAGATGAGGAGACACAATGATATTTGTTTTCTTTTTAACAGTTTTAATGCTTGTATCAGCAATTGCTGCTTCCGTCTTTAAGGATTTGATAAATGCCGTGATTGCTATGGCTTTAGTAAGTTTAGTAGCCGCTATACTTTTTTACTTTTTACAGGCACCGGATGTGGCTATGGCTGAAGCCTCTATCGGCGTAGCGTTGGTAACCGCTATTTTTGTTATTGCAATCAGAAGAACAAAAAGAGAAGAATGAGAAAAATAATAAGTTTTATTTTACTGGTAATTGTAGCTTTGGGGATTGGTTTATCTCTTAGGAAGATTCCCTTTGCTGTACCAAAAACCAAAGTAGGCACTTACTACATAGATAAAGGAATAGACCAGACAGGTGCAGTAAATATAGTAACCTCGATAGTTTTGAATTATAGAGGGTTTGATACACTCGGTGAGGTTACTGTGCTTTTTATTGCTGCCTTAGGAGTGGGCGTTGTTCTGGCAACAATTGAGAAGAAAACTAAAAGGGAAATTATGCCTTCAAGTCTTGTTCTTTCTACTGGTTGTAAATTTTTTTTCCCTCTTATCTTGCTCTTGGGTACTTATGTATTTTTACACGGACATCTCACCCCCGGGGGAGGATTCCAGGGCGGAGCAATAATTGCCTCTGGCTTTTTACTTATTTATTTAGGTTGTCCAGGGAAAAGGATAAATGAGAGAGGCCTCAAAGCTACAGAATCCTTGGCGGGACTGATATTCGTGATAATAGGGTTTTTAGGATTGGCTATAGGCGGATATTTCCTTCTCAACTTTCTTCCCAAGGGGATTCCAAATACTCTTTTAAGCGCAGGTATTATTCCTATAATCTATATTGTTATTGGATTTAAGGTAGGGGCAGAACTTGCAGGAATCATTGATGGTTTGATGGAGAAAAGCTGATGATTTATTACATAGCAGCGGTCGGACTCATGCTCATCGGGCTATATGTCCTTTTGACCAAACATAATCTGATTAAAATGATAATAGGGCTTAGTATTATGGATACAGGGGTTAATCTTTTGCTTATCACCATAGGGTATGTAAAGAAGGGGACTGCGCCTATTTTTTCAAAAACGGGGCTTGAACCTCAAAATATGGTTGACCCTGTTCCCCAGGCACTTGTTCTTACATCAATTGTTATTGGCGTGGCAGTTCTGGCACTGGCGTTATCTTTAGCCATCAGGTTATATCAGCATTATGGAACACTTGATATGAGAAAGATAAAGGAGCAGAGATGGTAAATCCTATTTTTCTTATTGCTGTTCCTTTGGCATTCGCCTTTTCTATTCCTTTGTTTGGATTTATTTCTAAAAGAGTAGGAAAGTTTATTCCTCCCATTGCTATGCTATTTAATCTTGTTGTGTCCCTCATTTTAATACCAGAGGTTATAAAAAAACCTATAGTTATTTCCCTTGGAGGATTTCCTCCGCCTTTCTGCATAAATTTATTTGCCGGCCCGGTAGGTATTTTATTCTCCACTATTATCGCTCTGGTAGGTTTTCTTGTCTCTATATATGCGCTGGATTATATTCACCCCGTTAGAAATATAGATTCTGCAGGTGATAATAAAATTTCTAACGGGGCAAAAGAAGGGGCTCGTGAGAAGTATCATATGCTTTATCTCTTGCTTCTTACAGGTGCCACAGGCGTTGTTTTGACAGGGGATATATTTAATCTTTTTGTCTTTTTTGAAATTCTCTGCATCTCCTCTTATGCTCTGGTTGCATATTTAGGAAATAAGGCAGGCGTAGAATCCGCGTCTAAATACCTAATTCAAGGTTCTGTCGGCTCTGCTTTTATTTTAATTGGAATCGCACTTCTTTATGGGCAATTTGGAACTCTTAATATGGCTGATATTGCCAAAAATATACATTCAGTAGGTCCAATTCAACTATTTGTTCCTCTTGTTCTATTCATCACTGGATTCGGAGTAGAAGCAGCTTTATTTCCTCTCAATGCATGGCTTCCGGATGCCCACTCTTCTGCCCCATCTACCGTAAGCGCTGTCCTTTCAGGGATAGCCATAAAAATAGGGATTTATGCCGTAGCAAGGGTTGTGTTTACCATTTTTGGGGCATCTAATATATTTCTCTTCCTTGTCCTTTTAGGTCTTCTAACCTTGTTAGTGGGAGAGTTATCTGCCTTCAGCCAAAGCAATATAAAAAGGCTTCTTGCTTACTCAAGTATCGGTCAGATAGGCCTTATCCTTTTTGCTTTAGGAATCGGAACAAATTATGGAGTAGCAGGAAGTTTGTTTCAATTTATAACCCATGCCCTTTCTAAAACCCTTCTGTTTTTGGCTACAGGATATATGATCTATCGAGTAGGTTCAATGGAGATCTCATCTCTGGAAGGTATGGGGAAAAAGATGCCTTTATCCTCTTTAGGTTTTACCATTGGCGCCTTTTCCTTAATAGGCCTTCCGCCTTTTATAGGATTCCCCAGTAAATTTTTGATTATTCGCTCTG
>CAZNJA010000049.1:0-10299 GCA_964573245.1 uncultured bacterium | reverse complement strand
TCCTGCAAGGGAACTGCTTGAAGAAGTGGGGGTAATTGTTCCTGAAGAAGAAGAAATACAAGAAACAGAAAAATAACAGATGTGTCTTTAAGAAAGAAAATATATAGTTAACATTAATTTTTTAAAGAAATTAAATGAAAAAGGAAAAGTATTTATTAATATTTGTTTTAACAGTATTTGTAGTTAGTTTTTCTTCTATATATTCTCCTTCTTTTGCTGTTGACGACAACATAACCTTGGAATTTATTGCCGCGGGAATTGAACATAACGCATCTTTAGTTAAGGATATAACTCTTGATTTTCAGAAGAAATGCCTTCCCGGAAAACACGGAATTTACTGTGGGCACGATGGAAAATGGATTAGAAAGGGAGACATGCTGTATCTGGAAGCCAGAGACAAAGCCACCAATATACAGAGAGTAGAGTCCTATATCCGCGGAAAAACAATCAGCTGGAGCCGGGATTTAGATAAACCGAAGGACTCTGGATATGGAATAATTGTTGAAGGCGAGAATTATCAAGTTTTTAGGGACTTTTCCCCTCCTCCAGAATTTACTGTTGGATATAAAGGGAGTAAATGGATATGGTTGTTTAGAAACGGTACCGCAGAACTAATCGGGACAGGAGATATTGATGGGCATCTTTGTCATATAGTCAGCGGCAAATTTGCTCCCGAGGGAGGAATGCAATATAAAGTTTGGGTAGATACGGGCAGAAGATTCCAGCCGTTAAAGATAGAAATAATTCATCCTGACAAAGGTGTTATTGCGTGGTGGGATTCATTTAAACTGCAGGAATTTAAGGGAGGCATTTGGCTTTCTACTGAAGTTATATGGAGCGGGGAGGAAGTGACTACTGCTACAAATATATCTATCAATCAGGGTGTTTCCGACGAACAATTCATAATAGAATGGGCTGAAGGGACAAGAGTCCGAGATGAAATTCAAGATATATCGGTGATAATCGGCAGAGATGTTCCTGCAAGGGAACTGCTTGAAGAAGTGGGGGTAATTGTTCCTGAAGAAGAAGAAGAATTGAAAAAGGCGGAAGAAACAAAGTAGGGAATAAATTCTAATTGTGAGAACAAAAACATTTTTTTGTAGTTTTTTATTGTTGTTTGCTCTTTTGTCTTTCCCATTTTTACTGTTTTCTCAATCTAAATCTGTCCCTGAACCTAATTCCCTGTGTGGTCCCAACGCTTTGTTAGTTGCCTTTCAAAAGTTAGAAGTTTCGACGAACCTTGAAGAAGTAAAGAAACTATCTGGCTATGATGAGTCAAAAGGCACGACAATGGCGGGTCTTTATAAAGCGGCTAAAACAAAAGGGCTTTATGCTGTCGGGATGAAAATAGGGCTGGATGAACTCTCTAAACTGAAAATACCGATAATTGCGTATCTTTGGGATAATCATTGTGTTGTAATAGACGGATTTGAAGGGAATCATTTGAACGTAATAGATTATCCCAAGGAGCCGTACCTAATAACCAAAGACAAGTTTACCGGTGTTTATTCCGGGCTTGCTCTTTTAATTTCAAAAAACGAGGGCTCTTTCCCCAAAATAGAAGTAAGGGGTCCGGATATAAGATTTAAAGAATATATTTATAACTTTGGAGTAGTTCGGCGAGGAAAAAAAGTAGAGCATATATTTAAATTTAAAAATGTCGGTAAAGAAAAACTTGTAATTGATAAAGTAAGGACGCCGTGTAGTTGCACTGATGTTATTTTTTCCAAAAGAGGTATCCCTTATCAAAGTGAGGATGAGATAAAAGTAGTTTTTGATACTGCCGGATATAAAGGGTCTCAGAATCAAACTGTATATGTGTATTCCAATGATACTGTGACCCCAATAGTTAAACTGCAGGTTAAAGGAATTGTCGAAACGGAACTTCGCTTCTCACCACAAACAATGGTTTTAGAAGATATCAAGAAGGGCGCGGATGTTATTGAAACACTATATATCAATAAAATAGGAACGGAAGATTTTAAAATTTTTAAAGTAAAAACCTCCTCTGATTTTATTTCTGTCAAAATCAAAGAAATTGCAAATTCTATTACAGAATATATTAAGAAATTCGAGATAGAAATTATTTTTGATTCTAATATCCCTTTTGGCAATTTGCAGGAAAACCTCACTATTTATACTAATGACAAAGAATATCCGAAAATAGAAATTCCTATTTTTGGCAATATCAAAAGAGATATTGAGTTTAAACCATCTTCATTTTTCTTCGGTTTTATAGAAAAAGGAGAAAAATGCGTATCTAAGTTAACTATTTTTACGACATGCAAAGGACCTTTCAAAATAAAAGAAGTAGAAAACCCGTTTGATTGCATCTCAGTATACACAATCCCTAAAAACAAAAATAAGGAATATGAAATAACCGCGGTTTTGGAAGAAAACGCGCCGACAGGCAATATAAAAGGAGATATAATATTCCATACTGACAATGTTTACCAGCCAATTATAAAAGTTCCTGTTTATGGCTTGATAAGATAATACATGTATTGTTAAAGTAAATGAGAATGGGAATTGTAAAAATGAGAAAATTGACAATGGATTATTTTACATACCGGTTTTTTCATGTAGATATTAGATTATTAACAATATTAACAGCGTTTTTTGCTGTTATTTTCTTTTCTCTTCAGGCAGAGCCTGAATCTTCCGCAGAGGACAAATTTTTAGGCAATATAATAAGAGAAGGCTCCAATATCCCATACCAATTTGGCAATTATTGGAACCAAGTGACTCCCAAAAACCATGGTAAATGGCGTTCAATCGAATTCAGCCGAAACAATATGCAATGGAGCGGATTGGACCGGATTTATCTCTACGCAAAAAACAACGGCTTTTTATTTACGCAGGATGCTCTAATTTGGGGCAAACAAGAACCCGATTGGCTTGCTTCTCTTTCTTTGGCTGAACAGAGAAAAGAAATAGAAGAATGGGTAGAGCTTTTCGGGCAAAGATATCCTGCCGCAGACTATATCATTGTAGTTAATGAACCTTTAAGAGAACCTCCTTTTTACAAACAAGCATTAGGTGACGATGGCAAAACAGGATGGGACTGGGTCATTTGGTCTTTTGAAAAAGCAAAAAAATACTGTCCCAACTCAAAATTAATCATAAATGAATGGGGAATTCTAAATGGTTGGACTTCAATAGACGATTATTTAGAAATAATAAACCTCTTGAGAAAAAACAATTTAATAGACGGTATAGGTATTCAGGGTAATTTTTTAGAAGATAAAGACATTAGCGTGATACGGTTTCATTTGGAGAAGTTAGCACAGACGGGTTTGCCCCTATATATAACAGGATACGAAGTAAACCTTGCGGATGATGATAAACAATTGCAAGTATATCGGGAACAATTCCCCTTATTGTGGGAGCACCCCAATATAGAAGGAATAACAATATGGGGAGATAGACAACAAACTATTCCTGAAAAAGACGCTTGTTTAATAAGAGCCGATGGTATGGGGCGTCCTGCCTTGACATGGTTAAGAGAATACTTATCCAAGGAAGATAGCAGGCAAATCACAACAAAACCCAAAGAGGTCGCAATAGAAAAATTCGAGACTGTCAGTCCGCAGGAAGCGGTCAAGCAAATGTCTCCCGGCTGGAATTTAGGAAATACATTAGACGCAGTGCCGACTGAAGGTTCTTGGGATAATCCTCCTGCTGAAGAATATATTTTTGACGATATCAAAAAAGCAGGTTTTAAGACTGTAAGGATTCCTGTAACGTGGGCATATCACATGGGTCATGCGCCTGACTATAAAATTGACCCCCAATGGTTTGATAGGGTGGAAGAAGTTATTGACTGGGCTTTAAAAAGAGATTTCTGGGTAATAATTAATACTCATCATGACAATGATTGGATATCTAAAATGGCAATTGACCCGGAAACGGGTAAATATGTGAATGATTATGAAAATAACATAGGCAAATTTGAAAAACTCTGGCAGCAAATTGCGGAACGATTCAAGGGAAAAAGTGAAAAATTGATATTTGAAATTTTGAACGAGCCTCGTAGTGATAGAGGTCGTCCTAAAAAATTCGCCCCCCCAAAAAATCCTTTTTTTCCGGAGACCAGATATGATTTGACACACGAGCAACTGCATGATTTACATGAACGGGTTCTAAAAATTATCCGTCCATCAGGCGGTCATAATAGCAAGCGGCTTGTTGTGCTTGGTGGCTTAGCATATGCGAGCGAAGAAATATTGGAAATATTGAAGTTAGAAGTGCCAGATGACAAGTTTATTATTCTTAAAGTCCATTATTATAAACCTTGGTGTTTTTTAAGTAATTGTCGCGGAGTAACGAGTTGGGGTACTCCAGGGGAGAAGACTGAAGTATATAAAACTCTTAGGCAGATTTATTACAAATTTGTTAAAAATAAGATACCTGTGATTATAAGCGAATGGGGGACTCTGTCAAAAAACGGCCAATTGTCGCGATGGTATTACCACGATTATGTTGCTAAGCGGGCATATAAATATCGTATGCCTTGTATATTATGGGACAATGGAAATGCGAATCAATGCCAATACTATGACAGAAAAAATAGAATTTGGCGAGACGAAGTACTCAAAGAAATAACTGTAAACGCAGGCTCAGGCATCCCAAACTCATTTATATTCCCTATAAATTACTATTTTAAGATTAACGCGGAAGTAGAAGAAGATTTAGAGATTAGCTGGGCACTTAACGGTAATGAACTTCTCGCTATTTATAATGGGGATAAAAAGCTAATTAAGGGGATGGATTATCTTTATTCTTCTTTAGAGGCAACGATAAAAAAAGAATATGTTGCAAAACTACTTGAAACTGCAGGAATAGGTGCTGTTGCCACTTTAATATTTGATTTTTCTCGAGGCGTAGATATGCCGCTTAATATCATCCGATATGACTTACCTCAATTTTCGAGAAAAACAATATCAGTTAGTAATGATGCAACGCTTTTAATTCCTATATCGTTCAACGGCGTCAAATTAGATAAAATAAGTCTGCTTACCAAAGAAAATAAAGAACCTATTCTGCGTGCAAATTCGCCTTATCTAAGTATGGATACAGATTTCGATTACACTGATACGGAAATTATACTTAAAAAAGAATTGCTCCAACAAGTAAAAGAGGACTCGATATTTACATTCGAATTTTGGCCTGAAGAGGCAACATTTGAAGTGGAAGCGCTTGTTCAAGATACTTATTTGAGGTTTGTTTTTCCGCAATAGAAAATATAACTTTCCAATTAATTCCCTTTTTTATAAGTTTTCTCATCCGTCTGCAATAATTTGAAATATTAGGAATTTTGTTTTAAAATCCTCACCTGTGCAATGCGCCTGTAGCTCAATCGGATAGAGCAACGGATTTCTAATCCGTAGGTTGCAGGTTCAATTCCTGCCAGGCGCGCCAGTTTGATATAATATAAAATAACGGTTATCGTAAAGATAAAACGGTTTTCGGTTTGCGGAAAGATCTTTTTACGAACACCGATAACCCTGCCCGCTTCGCAAGCAGGCGGGCGAACACCGTTAGTTGGTTGAACGTTTTCTAGACGGCGAGATAGCTCAGTCGGTAGAGCGCAGGACTGAAAATCCTGGCGTCCCCAGTTCGATTCTGGGTCTCGCCACCGGCACCTCTGTATGAATGCGCCTGTATCACGTCTGGTGGGGCAGATGCACAAAAATGTGCAATAGGTTGTGTGAACTTTTCGTATCAAGCAAATAACCAAACCAAACAATAAATGTCGCAAAAGTATTTAGTTTATAATTTCTCGGGTGAATTAGACGACATTTCACATTTATTCCCTAACGAAAGATTGGGAAGAATCGCTGCCATAATCAAAAAACACGGGAAACGAGTAAATATAGTGGACAGAGCCAATCTTTCAGATTTGATGGATTTCGGCAAGGAATATATGGAGAATTTGGGCAGATTATCTTTTTATGATACTAACGAATTGTATGAATCTGGATTGGAAGAAGAAGCAAAAGGTATTCTTGAGAAAAATTATGATGTGATATTTTTGAATTTATGGCATGGAACAGGGTTTAAATTCTCTATAGATTTGGCGAATTTAGTAAAGAAAGAAAATCCTGGTATAAAAATATATGGAGTAGGGCAGAAAGTGGATTGGTTCAAGGAACACGTATTGAAATTATCTAACAATAATTTAGACGGGCTTGTAACGGGACTCGGCTACAACGCTGTCGAAGGGATAGTTTTAAATAAGGATGTTAAGGACATTCCAAACCTAATTCTATATGATAGTGGGAAAACAATAGAAAACAGGAAAATTCCTATAAATGTAGACGATTATCCTATAGCGTTATATGATGAAAGTGTCTACGGAAATATAGGGTACAAAATACCAATATATTCAATTACTTTGTCGAACCAAGCTTGTCCTAATAATTGTGTGTTTTGCATCAGGCCGGAGAACTACGGAAGGATTAATAAAGTCAGGAAAACAGAAAATGTCATAGATGAACTGGAGAAATTGCACTTTGAACGTAATATTGCGCATTTTAGGATAGAAGATTCAACCCCGCCGAAAAATTCCTTATCCGAACTTTCAAAGGCGATACTAAATTCAAAATTAAAAGGGAGAATCAAGCTGTGTGGGTTCTCCAGAGTAGATTCTAATGCTCACGAAAGTTTTGAGTTATTGAAAAAAGCAGGTTTTTTGGCTTTATTTTTTGGGATAGAATCATTGGATGATGGAAATCTTGTAAAACTTAAAAAAGGTATTACATATAAACAGATAAAAGATACTCTTACAAAAGTCCACAAAGTGGGTATTTATACTGTCGGCAGTTTCATTTTTCCTATTCCGGGGGAGACAAGGCAAAGCATGGAGAATACATTAGGAAGGATTAATGAATTGAGCCCATATTTAAATTCGCTTTTGGCTTTACCCGCAGGTATATATCCTAATACTGAATGGAGTAGAAACCCAGGGAAATACGGAATATACCTTGACGATAAATTTGTGGAAAAATTTATTGTTTATCCCATAAAATATCTCATGCCTGTTAAGTATTGGCCTCCTTTTCCTTTTAAGTATGAAATAATGGATAAAAGAGTAGAAGATGTTAGTTTTGAATTTATTGTGGCTCTATATCAAAAATTTGTGGATGCAGTAACTAAGAAGTTTCAGATACCATCAATACCTGATTATTATTTCCTGTTAGCCGACCTTTTGGAGAAGGATTATATAACCACTACAAAGACGATTATTCAGAATATGGTTAATAGGGACTATCCCGCAATAAAAAGTCTATTTTCGGATTTTCCTCGGTAAAAAATATCTCATTTTCTTCTTCCTCCACACCTATTCCTTGACATAATTGTTCATTTATGTTATAAGCGTACAAAATTGTCCAATCGATATGAGTAAAAGGCGAATTGTTATGACAGGGCTTGGAGTCGTTGCTCCAAACGGCATAGGTAAAGATGCCTTCTGGGAAGCGCTTGTAAACGGCAAGTCTGGCATTGACAAAATTACCTCGTTTGACACTTCTTCTTTTCCTGTTCAGATTGCAGGTGAGATCAAGGATTTTGACGCTTCTGAATATATGGATTTTAAAACTGTGAGAAGAACAGGGAAATTTACACATTTTGCTGTTGCTTCGGCAAAGATGGCTACTAAAGACGCTAAAATAGAGAAAAACTCTTTAGTTAACAAACGAATAAGAATATATATGGGGTCAGCGGCAGGAGGAAGAGACATTTCCGAGAGAGAACATATCAATCTTCGAGAGAAGGGCATTCAGAGAGTAAATCCTTTTAGTTCTGCTGCTATTATTACTAATTCTGCGGCTACGGAAGTTTCCGTTGAATTGGGTTGTAGTGAACGAGTTACGACCATTTCTACAGGATGTACCGCTGGTTTAGATGCGGTAGGCGTTGCCTATCATTCATTAAAAAAAGGAGATGTAGATATTGCGATTGCCGGGGGAACGGATGGGGCTGTAACACCTTTAACCTTGGGTACTTTATGGATGGCAGGAATTCTTTCCTCGCATAACGGAAATCCTGCTAAGACAAGCCGACCTTTTGACGCGAGACGTAGCGGAGGTGTTTTAAGTGAAGGCGCAGGGATTGTTATTTTGGAGGAATTAGAACATGCTCTTATTAGAAATGCTTTTATATACGGGGAAATAATAGGTTATAGCTCAAGTACGGAAGCTTCGAGTTTATTTGAAACTGATGCAAGAGGTAACGGATTTACTAAAGAGATGGTTAAAGTTTTGAGGCAGGCTTCTTTAAAACCCGAAGATATAGATTATATTTGTGCTCATGCTCCCTCTGATATTATAAGGGATAGAGCTGAAACATTTGCAATTAAAGAAGTTTTTGGTGATTATGCATATAATGTCCCTATAAGTTCAATTAAATCAATGACAGGGAATCCATTTGCATCAGCTGGACCTATGCAATTAATTGCTTCGTTAATGGCTATTAAAGATGGTTTGATTCCTCCGACTATCAATTATGAGTTTCTTGACGATGAATGTGATTTGGATTATGTTCCCAATAAAGCGAGAAAGAATAAGGTAAACACAGTGCTTATTAATTCTCATGGTTTTGGTGGAAGTAATGCAAGTCTAATTGTCTCAAGGTTTAACCGGACTTTAAAATGACTTTAAAAGTTTTAGGTTTAATAATTTCTACTTTGGCAAATTTGATTATTGCAACGTATGTTTTGTCCAAAGAACCTAAAAAGATAGTTAATCAGACGCTTTCACTACTTATATATAGTTTTGCCGTTTGGAGTTTATTTAATTTATTGGTAACCATCTCTAAAGATATAAAATGGGTTGTTTTTTGGGGGCATTGGTGTTTTGCGGCAGGTAATTTGGTCCCTATACCTCTTCTTTATTTTTCCATAGTTTTTCCTAAACCCCCTGCAGACCGCAATAAATTAAAATATGGGTTTCCCCTTTTGAATTATAGTATCGTTATTATGGGCTTGCTCTTGATTTTCTTTTCCTTTACTAAGTTGATTCAAAGAGATGTGTATGTTTTACCGAATGGAACTTTTCGTCCCATTCCGGGATTATTTTATCCTTTATTTGTAGCCTATATAATAGGTGGTGTAGGGTTAAGTTCGACTTACTTGTTCAAAAAATGGAAAATTATAAAAACAGGTATTGAAGCAATTCAGTTGAAAATTATTTTTACTGGAATGCTTACAGTTACTGTTTTGGCTATAGTTACCTGCGCAATTATGCCAGCGTTAGGATTCCCCCAACTTATTGCTATCGGTCCTGTTTTTTCAGTAATGATTGCAGGTTTTATTGCTTATTCAATTATTAGATATCGACTTCTTGATATTACTTTAGTAATTAAAAAAACTGCTATATATACTCTTCTGACGGGTTCAGTAACTGCTGTTCTGTTGTTGGGGGTTCTTTTAGCAGAACGTGTATTTAGAGTGATTATTGGTTATCAGACTTTTTTCTTTTCCGCTGTTTTTGCGGCTTTACTTGTAACATTTATATTTTTGCCATTAAGGGAAAAAATTCAAACTTTAGTTGATAAAATATTCGGCAAGAAAAAATATGAATATCAAAGAGTTCTCAAACAAATGGGTAGGGAATTAAATAGAGTTTTGCCTCTGCCAAAGTTGTTAAAATATATTTTAAAGAATATAACAGATGTAGTGGGTATAGACGGTGGTGTTATCTATTTACGCGAGGCAGGTAAATTTAAGGCAAAGTCCTTATTGGGAAATTTTTCCAATAAAAATATCACGCTTTCTCAAGGTGACTCCCTTGTTGTTTGGATGACACAGAAAAAGGATGTAGTTATTAAAGATGAATTGGAACGTATGGGTGAGGGCAAGCAATTTCAGGATATGAAAAATTCTCTTGCTCAAATCGAAGCGGAGATAGCAATACCGATAATTAGAGAAGATATTTTAACGGGGATAATTTTTCTCAAGAGCAAATCTTCAGGAGACATGTTTAAGGAAGAAGATATAGACCTTTTGCTTACTCTTGCCAGTCAAGCGGGTGTCGCCATAGAAAACGCGCGTCTTTACACGCAGGTTGAGCAAGCCAAACTCTATCAGGAAAATATTTTAAAAAATTTGGCGAATGCAGTCATTGTTACGGACAAAGAAGACAAGATTCGTATATTTAACGAAAAAGCGCAGAAAATTACGGGAATTCCAGCTTCTTCGGCTATAGGAAAAAATTATAAAAAGGTTCTTCCCGATGAGTTCTCTCAAGCCATAATCGACGTTAGGAAATTCGGGAAGGGTTTTTCGAGTTATGAAATAGA
>CAZNJA010000048.1:0-10389 GCA_964573245.1 uncultured bacterium | reverse complement strand
GCTGAACGCGTTTGAGCACGGAGATGCCAAGCGTTGCATAATTCGGTTTGACGAAAACCGTCTGTTTTTCACTGACAATGGTTGTAGGTTCAACGCTTTATCTAAGCCATCTGCAACATCTTCGGGCGTGGGATTACTCTATTTCCACCAGTTTCTTGCTAAGTGGGCTTCTCTGATGAAATACTCCTACATATATAAAAAGGGTTGGAATCAGATCTTAATGGAGTTTTCAAAAGAGGTTTCGTCTTTAACTCTTCCGAGGGAATGCGTTATTCAATTTAAAGAGGGGCGATACTCGTCATATAGTAACGTTAAGATGTTTGTTGATATTCCAGATGGATGCAAGAACTACAGAATGGATATACCTTTTGGCGCGTTTAATCCTAGCACACTTACGGAGTTTCTCGACGACCTATTAAAATTACTCTCTCCTGATGCGAAAATATCGCTTCATTTAGCTGCCAATGATCTCATGCGAGACATACTCATTCACATGATCAGCTCCGGACGGTATAGCCCAGGAAGATTAGTGTTAATGGAATAGCATTGATAGATGATAAATAGTTGCGAGTTTTGGTCAGGTCTTGCCCGCCAGAGGCGGGCAGGCATTCCCCCTACTTTCTTGCGAAAGTAAAAGGGGGACAGGTAACACATTGAGAGATGATATTTAACCAACAAAAAACCTAGAAAATAGATTTTATGAGATGTATTTATTGTTTAGAAGATAAACCAAGCGATGAGTTTAAAAACCGCGAGCATGTTCTACCCCAATGCTATGGAACATTTACGCCCAACAATCTTATTCTTAATCAAACTGTGTGTGACAAATGCAATCAATATTTTGGCGATAACATAGAATTACATTTAGGCAGAGATACCATTGAAGGAATACAAAGATATAGGCACGGAATTAAATCAAGTGGAAAACCCAAGCACGAGAGACTAAAATTCAAAATTGATGAAGGAGAACTTAGGGGAATCATAGTCACTCCAATATACTCAGGTATTCCTAATGAAATCGATATTGAACCTGTTTTACAAGTTGGTTTTTTCAAAAATGACGAGCAAAAGTATGTTTATTTTGAACCAGAAGATATTCCGCCTGTCAAAGAATTAAAGAAACAAGGTTATGAGATGAAGGGGAAGAATATTAAACTTATAGAAAAAAACGATAAAGAACGGGAATTTTTGTTAAAGATACTTAAAGAAAGAGGCATGCATACTAAGCTAGAAGATAGGCAAGAGTGGCCAGAAGATGTTAAGAAAAGAAAGAAAGTATTGATTAAAATAACTGCAAGAATTGGATTGATAATATATCGAGGTATAGCAAAAATAGCATTTAATTATTTAACCTATATTGAGAGAAGAGATTTAGCTCTCTCGGAAGAATTTAATGGGATAAGAAATTTTATAAGATATGGAAAAGGGAATAGTAATGATTACTTTGCTGTAAATCAACCCCCCATCCTTTATGATGATAGGAGATTAAAAAGATATAATATGAGAGTAACAAATGGACACCTTGTTACAATTGAGTGGCGGGGATTAAATTTGATTAGCCAAGTCAGTATATTTAATATGAACACTTATCTTGTTAAGTTATGTAGTAATTATAAAACTATATGGAGACCGATAGCATCTGGTCATCATTTTGATGTCAAAACAAAAGAAGTTAGCAAGTTGATAGTGCTAAACCCTAGATTTTTATAAAAAATAGTACAAAAACGGGGTTAGGTCTCTCCCCTCTGTTTTCCAAGGAAAACATGATTAAAAATTTAAAAATTTTAAAAATAGTAAAAATTAGGGACAAAATTAGGGACACATCCCATTTATAAACAACAGACTTTAGACTTGAGACATTAGACTAAATAGTAGATGCTCGTAACGAAATGAAGATAATTGACCCAAACAAAATCAAAATCGGCGACATTATTCTGGTTGCCGGGGGGACGAGGGCGACGATTAACGTTCAGAAGAAGCTGGGGTATGGCAAGAGCAGTAAGTGGACGCATGTTGCGGGCAGTATCGGCGGGTATGATTTAGTCGAAGGTTGGATCCCCCAATCGGTGGTGAGCAATCTGCAGAAAAAGTATGTCGACAGGGGAATAGAAATAAAAGTTATGAGGAGAAAATTCGAGAGCGATTATGAAAGAATAAAGGTTGCGCTGTGGTGGGCGACTATGAACAACGTCCCTTATGATTACCTTCAGCTTTTGCGCTTCCCTATTCTTGCCGATGTTGCCGGTTTGCTCGGAAGGCTGTTATTGTTTATCAGAAATATACTTAACAGTAAAAAGCGTTTAATCTGTTCGGAACTTATAACGGACGGCTTTTACAAGCAGGGTTATAATTTGTTCAACCGCCCTATTGAAGATATCGTCCCCGCCGATTTCGACAACCCTACTCTATTCAACACAATAGACGATATTTGGATGCCCTAAACTAACAATTAGCATTTAGCAATTAGCAGTTGTCATTTATCATTTCTAACCCCTTTACTTCCCATTCCTTCTGGACTACAATCGTAGTCAGAAAGGACTACAATGAATAATATAATTATCCCCCAAATAACAAAATCAAAAACAAGGCGGGATATTCTCGGACTATTTTTCAATGACCCCGAGCAGGAATATTACCTAAGGCAGCTCGAAAAACTGCTCGGCTACTCCGTAGGCAATATCCGCAGGGAAATGAATAACCTGGAGGCAGAGGGTTTGTTTACGCACAGAACACTCGGCAATTTAAAACTTTACAGGTTGAATAAGTCATACCCTATATATAATGAGTTCAAAGAGATAATCCGCAAGACCATCGGTATAGAAGGCAAACTTAAGCAACAAAAATAAACAGGGCAAGGTCTAAGGAGGTTGACATTTCTAACTTAATCTAATATAATAGACATAAATCTAATATATTAGACGAGGTGCGCTATGACTAATTCAATAGAAAAAATTCTATATGCTACAAATAACCAGAAGGTGTTCTATTTTCTAATGGAGCATATAGGAGAGGAATTCTATGACCGTCAGATATCAAAACTTGCGGGTGTAAGCAGGGCAGGGGCAAACTTTGCTTTGAGAGAATTGGAAAAGGCGGGATTGGTACAGAGGGAAAATAGAGGCAGAATGTCTTTTTATCGCTTAGAACGCAAAAATGCTCTTATAAAAGAATTCAAAGTTGTCCAAAATATAGTATTTCTGAAACCGTTAATAGATAAGTTGGTCCCTTTATCTCTTCAAATGGTTTTATATGGCAGCGCAAGTAAAGGGGAAAATACGGCTGGTAGCGATTTTGATATTTTTGTTCTTACAAGAGAACCTAAAGAGGTCCAAAAAATAATTTTTGACAGTAAATCTGGGGAGAAAGTTAAATGCATTGTGAATACGCCAAATGAGTTTGCTGTGTTGCGCAAGAATAACAAGGTTTTTTATAGTGAAATTTTAAATGGGATCATGTTATGGGAAAAATAGAGAATATAGAATTTAAAGAAGCGATTGCAAAACGCAGGATTTTACCTTTCCCAAAGGGTAAGCATCTTGTTACAAAAGAGCTGAAAGAATCCGGGGATGACCTGAAAGAAGCCCAGGATAGATTTGAAAATGAGAAGTATAAATATGCGACTATAATGGCATATTATTCTATATTCCACGCTGCAAGGGCGCTTGTTTACTCTAAGTGTTTCAGAGAAAAGAGTCATTATTTTTTGTTGGTTGCCCTGAAGGCTTTGTTTGTGGAAGAAGGTGTTTTGGAGCAAGCAATGGTAAGAAAAATGCATGACGCAATGATTTTGCGTGAAGATGCAGATTATCATGGGGAGTTTTCCGAAACCGGAGCTGAAGAGTTAATCAAAAGCGCTGAAGCATTTTTAGAAAAAGCAAAAGAGATACTTGTGAAATGATATCTGGCTGGACACTAAACCTTAGACAAAATACTACATACTAAGTACTATGTACTAGATACTATGCAAAAGTTACGATACGAGGTTGATCCTAATAACAGGTTGGTTGTTCGGGAAACCGGTAGAAAACTTCCTCTGACCTATTTCCGCAGGGTGTTTGACGGAAAGTTCAAAACCGGGCCGAACAATACTCTGATTTATCATATCAAAGCCCCTATGGGGGATAATCTCAAGGCGCCGCATCAGGTAAAGTTAAGGGGTAAATGGTCTTTAAATAAAGAACATGATTTGGTGCTGACGCTGGATAACTGGCGAAGGCAGACATTAGGGGACGAAGTTACCCTGCAGGGGCAGATAGTATCCGTTTCTTCCAGTTCCCTCTCTTTTGCAGTCACGACAAGGTCGGAAAAGAACCTTGATATAAAAAATATTCTGAAACTGGAGGGAAGGTGGCAGGCGGATGAGCATAACCGCCTTACCTTTAAAGTAAAGAAAGGAAAAGGCAGGCATGACACCCTGACCCTTGACGGCATCTGGGAGCTCGATAAGAAGCACCGGCTCGTTTATAAATATGAAAAGGCCCAACTGATACGAAAAAAGACACTGAAAGAAACTCTCGTTTTCAAAGGTGTTTTTGATATCACTAAGCGGAACAGGCTGTCCTATGAACTAAGCCCGGACGGAAAATCCGGTTTTGACTTCCGGACCGGCTTGGGTTTTCTGCATGAGGATTATATAAAATACGAAATAGGCATAGGGGGTTCTAACAGAAGGAAGCCGGTTAATCGGACCCTGTTCCTTTATGGCAAATGGAAGATAAAGCGGAGGGTTGGACTGTTGTTTGAAATTAAGTACCCCGCCACAAAAGATTCGGCGGGCAGGCCCGCCACCACAGATTGGCGAGGTAAACCCAAAGCTATTAAGTTTGGGGCTGATGCCAAGTTGACCAAGAGAGATGAGGTCAAATTCAGTATTAAGAATGAGGAGGGGAAAGATTTAGGCATGGAGCTTAAATTATCAAGAAAACTACTCGCAGGCGATGGCGAAGCTTTCATCAAGCTCTTAAAGGATAAAAAGGAAGCCGCTATATATGTGGGTGCAGGGTGGAAATGGTGAGAACCTAACAATTAGCAAGTAACAACCAACAGTTAGCAAGTAACAATGGACGACGAACAATTAACAATTAGCAATGAGCAAGTAATAAACGATAAGCTATAAATTACAGACTACAGACTGGGGACCAAGAAATAAGAAACGAAATATTAAAATTAGCAATTAACATTTGGCAGTTAGCAATTAACAATTAACATTTGGCAAGTGATAAATAATAAATGAAAAATGCTAGTTGATAGTTGCTGAATTCTCGATTCTAGATACCCGCCACTAAGGATTGGCGGGCAGGCTAGATGCTGGATACCTGTGAAATAATAAGAGATAATTAGAATAAATAAAAATGGATAAGAAGAAGATATTGATTTTTAAGGTTTGTGCTGCTGCTTTATGGGCGAATGAGAAGATGGTAAAGCAGGAGAGGGATTATGTCGGCAATTTGATAGAGAGGTTGGCTGAAGATGAAAAAGGAAAGAATATATTAAGGAAAATCCAGACTCAGGATATAAATCTGAAGGTATTGGAATCCGAGATTGGGGATTTATCAAAGGACGATAAACAGTTTATCTTTGAAGAGTGCTTCGGGATAATTACAAGCGATAAACTTTTGGACTGTCCCGACCTTAGGTTTTTGAAGGATTTGAAAAAGGTTTGCGGCATAGATAATAAGTATTACCGCAGCAAAATAAGCGAAGCGCGGATTTATAAAGGGGTGAAAATAAAAAGGAATGTAAAGAGGTTCGTAGTAATAGCTGTGATTATTGGGATAGGTCTACTGTTTTTCCCCCGTTCGTTTCACAAGAAGGATTTTAAACAGTTTTTAAGAGAAAATACAAAAAAAGAATCTATAAGTATTAATGTGTTATCAGAATGGGATATGCCGGGAAGGGAAAAACTTTCCGCAGGTGAAATTTATGCAAGTATGCGCAAATGCGTTGTTACGGTTTATGTTAAGGAGGGTGATAAGAAGGTTTCTCAGGGGACGGGTTCTATTATAGGAAAAGGTGAAAACGATTATTATATTCTGACGAACAAGCATGTTGTTGAAAGCAGAAAATCCAAAATTAAAGAACCGCAATATTACGAAATTAAACTTTATACCGGCGCAAGGTTTGATGCGCGTTTAGACTTTTATTCCAGGGAAAGGGATTTGGCTTTATTAAGGGCAAAGATGCCGCAGGAGTATGTGGAGATAATTACTATTTCGCCTAAAAAATATCAAAGTGTGGGTGATAGGGTTTATAGTTTGGGGACTCCCATCGGAATGACTAACACGTTTACGGAGGGGATTATTTCTGCTTTGCGTGATGAGTATATTCAGACGGATGCTACTATCTTTTTCGGTAATAGCGGAGGGCCTTTGATTAATGAGTATGGTGAGTTGATAGGTATTGTTACTTCAGGTTATCTGTTCAAGGATTATAGTTTTGCTATTTATTCGGACAAGATAACAGACCTTTTGAAAGAAAAAGAAGAGTTTAAGGATTCAGAAAAAGAGGAAAAGGAAGACAACTGACTAAATGGTCAAAAAAATCAGTTTCTTAAAATTTTTTATTTCAATCTTAATTTGCGAATTTGCGGGAATAATCGGTTCTTTGTTTACTGCTCAATCAATACCTGCATGGTATGCCTTACTTGCCAAACCTAAACTTACGCCTCCGTCCTGGGTTTTTGCCCCTGTGTGGACGACATTATATATTCTGATGGGCATTGCGGCATTTCTAATCTGGACTAACGGGCTTAAGCGCAGAGATGTAAAAATAGCGCTGGGTGTTTTTGCAGTTCAGTTAATGCTGAATACATTTTGGTCGATTATCTTTTTCGGATTGCACAGTCCATTCGGAGCGTTCATTGAGATTATATTTCTTTGGCTGGCAATTCTTGCGACTATAATTACATTCTCCAAAATCTCCAAACCTGCCGCATGGCTTTTGGCGCCGTATATTCTTTGGGTGAGTTTTGCGGCTTATCTGAATTATTCCATCTGGCAATTGCAGTTTTAAATACGTAAATCCCCCCTGATTTTGAGTCGAAATCAAGAGGGAAGGAGAGAAACCTGTACCACACAGGATACAGGGCTGAGGAATTATATCAGCGGTTGATTGTCTATATTATCGCTTTCTTTGGTATGGGGAGTGTTGCACAACTCTTCTACCCCGTTTCTGTTACGCACATGGTAACCCGGCAGTAAACGGCGTCGCCACATATCTATAGTTTCTTCCCTTGTATAGATATTGCCGTTGCTAAGCAGGTAATGAGTATTCACCTTTTTATCCAAGTCCTCTTTTCGGCCTATTACTTTGATAATCATTCCACTCATCTCCTTACTGATTCCCGGGTTTCCCTTTCTTTACCTAACACCAACTGATTATAAGCCTGATGTCAAGGGCTTTACCGCATAATACGGCCCAATTTTCAATATCGGATACTCGCCCGGTAAAGAAGGACGGGAATGAAACAGGCAGAAAAGTATTGCATAAGATTGAATAAAGGTATATCATTTACTTGTTGCACGAATAAAAAACGATAAAAATTAAAACTGTCTCGGACTTGAAATCGTTCGGGATTATAAAAAAGGAGGAATTATGGAAGGCTATTGCGTTAAATGCAAAGCGAAGAAGGAAATGAAGGACACCCAAGAAGTGACCATGAAAAACGGCAGGAAAGCGGCTAAAGGCAAATGTCCCGACTGCGGAACAAGCATGTTTAAGATATTAGGCAAATAAAAAGATAGATACTAGATACTGCCTGCCCGCTTTGCAAGCAGGCGGGGATTCTGGATACTTGTAAAAGAAATAATTGATATCAATGCGCTACTCTGGAATTATCTCTTTCAGAGTAGCGCACTGGTATTTGCCGTAAAAGATAAAATCATGAAGTACGCAATAATATCCGATGTTCACAGTAATTTGGAAGCGTTCCAAAAAGTGATACAAGCAATTAAAGAAGAAAAGATAGATAAATATTTATTTGCGGGAGATATAGTAGGTTACGGAGCCAATCCCTGCGAATGTATCGCCGAATTGAAAAAATTAAAATGCATATCTGTTGCCGGAAATCACGATTGGGGTGCGGTTGAGCTCTCGTCAATAGAAAATTTTAATCCTTACGCCGAACAAGCCATCCAATGGACAATGCAGCAGTTATCAGAAGAAGACAAGAAATTTTTGAAAAAACTTCCTTTGGTCCAAACAATAAACGATATAACCATGGTGCATTCTACACTATCAAATTCCGAAAAATGGGAATATATCCGCTCCACATTCCAAGCGCATAAAAGCATGGAGGTTCAGAAAACGCCTATTTCATTTGCGGGGCATTCTCACGTGCCGATTGCTTTCTTGGAACCGGCAGAAATCAAGGGGCCGGTAAAATTTACAAAAGAAACGACAATACAAATAGAAGACGAATACAAATATTTTATAAATGTGGGAAGCGTTGGACAGCCGCGAGACGGCGACCCAAGAGCATGCTACTGTATATATGACAAGGAAACACAAACAGTAGAGATAAAAAGGGTGGAATACGACATCAAAAAAGCGCAGGAGAAAATTATCGAAGCGGGACTGCCGGAAAGACTTGCGGAAAGATTGGAAAGCGGGGAATAGACACGGTTTTCGTAAAGACTAAAAACGGTTTTAGGTTTTCGCGCCCTTAGAAATCACGGGGTGATTTCAAGGACCAAAGTCCCTGAAATGCTTTGCATTTCTCGGGGAACACCCATGTCCCCCTGTTACATTTCAAAGAAATGTAGGGGGAGAAAACCGCTAGTTTTTTAAACGAGAAATGAGCACCGTTAGTTTTTTTGTTTCGATATTATAAAACTTGACACCAAATTATCAAAGATAATATAATGCCGACTCCAACTTTACGCCAAATTATATAATAGAAAAGGAGTTTGAAATGGAAGATAAAAAAGACCTTGATATAGTAGCCGCCGGACATACTTGTTTAGACTTGATACCCGCCTTCACAATCGAAGGCAAAGTCGACAAAATGACTGACGTCCTCGTGCCGGGCAAAATGATTAACATGGGTGAATGTGTTGTTGTCGGAGGCGGGCCTGTTACAAATGCCGGCGTATCTATCCGCAGGCTCGGAGTAAAAACAGAATTGATAGGCAAAGTAGGCGATGACGATTTCGGCAAACAAATTCTTGCGTGGTATGAGGAGTACGAAGGACATTTTAAAGGGATTAAAATGGTTGAAGGCGAATCAACTTCGTACACTATTGCGATATGTATTCCCGGGATAGACCGCTTTTATCTGCATCACTGCGGAGCAAATAATACATTCGGTTATGATGACATGGATTTTGACCTTGTCAAACGTTCAAAATTAATGCTTTTCGGCTATCCGCCATGGATGAAGAAAATTTATGATAATACAGGAGCCGAGCTTACCAAAATTCTCAAAAAGACAAAAGAATTAGGGACAACAACTGCTTTAGACCTTTCACTTCCCGATGTAAACAGTCCGGCCGGACAAGTTGACTGGAAAGCAATTCTTACCGACTGGGTGCCGCTTTCAGACGTTATGGTGCCAAGTGCGGAAGAGATATTTTATTTCCTTTATAAAGAGAAATTCCTCGAAAAGAAGGCGCAACTCGGTCCAAAAGAAAGTGTGCTTGACCATATGACAGTCAAGGACATTTCCGCTCTCGGCAAAGATTTGATAAATATGGGCACAGCGATGGCAATGGTCAAATGCGGGCATCGTGGATTGTATATTCGCACTGCAGGCGAAGACAGGCTTAAACAATTAGGCGCGGCAGGATGCAAAGATATCGAAAATTGGGCAAACCGCGAATTATGGTTCCCTGTTTACAGGGAAGAAAAATTCGTCGGAGCGCTCGGTTCGGGCGATTCGGCAATAGCCGGATTCCTTTCTGCATTCGTGCGCGAACACACGATTGAATCCTGCTTAAGGTATGCAAATGCCGCGGGAAGCATGAATGTTACCGTTCCCGACGGTCTGACATGGAATAAAGGATTCGAGGATTTAACAAAACGAATCGAAGCGGGTTGGCAAACAAAGGATTTGCAAATTGAAGAACCTGGCTGGAAAAAAGAAGGACAGTTCTGGGCGGGTCCGGACAATCGCGGTCAACCCCGTTAGAAATTAAAAAGAAAAGTTATGATTTATATCACGCTTTGGAAACAAGAAAATACCTTGCCTAACACTAAATTAGATTTACGTCCCGATGTAACATCGGGACTATTTCTAACGGGGCAAGTGGGAATCTTAAACTAAATTAAAAAAAGGGAGATATAAAAAAATGTCGAACCAACGAGATGAATTCGTAAGCAAAAAAGTAGCACAGATGAGTTTGGAGGAAAAAGTCGGACAGGTTTTAACTTTTACCTGGCGCGGCGCCATAC
>CAZNJA010000047.1:0-10586 GCA_964573245.1 uncultured bacterium | reverse complement strand
GAATCGTAATCTTTATATTCAACAATACTATTCTTTTGCCCCTGCTTGTTTAAGAAGTTCTACTGTTTCGGTGGATCCAATTTCGGAAGCGAATATTAACGCAGTATCGCCGTCCTTACTTTTTGCATTGACATCTGCTCCTTTCTCAATAAGTAATTTTGCTATATCGGACTCTCCACTGTAGGAAGCCCACATTAACGCAGTATAGCCATTATTGTTTTTCGCGTTGACAGCCGCTCCCTTATCAATAAGCATTTCTACTATATTAATGTGTCCATAAAGAGAAGCTTTCATTAATGCAGTGTCACCTTTATTGTTTATTGTATTTACATCTGCCCCTTTCTCAATAAGCAGTTTTAGTATATCAGTCTTTCCATATCGGGAAGTTAGCACTAATGCAGTAGCACCGTTATTGTCTTTCGCATTAACATCTGCGCCCTTATCAAGAAGAGTTTGAACAGCTTCTATATTTCCTTCTTTTGAAACTTTCAACAAATCTTCATTTATATCCGCATAAACAATATTCGCAGAAAATAAAAGAACAGCGATAAATAATAAACTTAATTTTTTCATTTTCTTTATTCTTTTATCTTACATCACTACCAAATTATCCGCATGTATTACTTCGTCGTAATCTTTTTGTCCCAGCACTTTTTTGATTTCCACGGATTTTAGACCTTTGATTTTTTCTATTTCGTCGCTGTTGTAGTTGCTCAAGCCCCTTGCGAATTCTTTGTGGCTTTCATCAGTTATACTTACGGAATCGCCCGCGTTAAATGTGTCTTTTACGGATAGGATACCTGAAGGGAGTAAGCTCTTTCCGCCTCTGAGGAGCGCTTCTTTGGCGCCTTTATCTACGATGATTTGTCCTTTTGATTTAACGGAAAAAGCAATCCATTTTTTCTTGCCTTTTTTCTTTTGTTTTGCGGGGGCAAAGAATGTGCCTATTTCTTGGCATGAAGTAATTTTGTTTAATATCTGTTTTTCTTTACCGTTAGCGATTATTACCGGTATGCCTGATTCGGTCAGCATTTTTGCGGCTTTGATTTTGGTCTCCATTCCGCCTGTGCCCTCTCCTTTACGCTTAGCCATTTTTTCTATTGAAGGTGTAACCTTTTTGACATACGGAATAAATCTTGCCCCGTTAGAAGTAATCCCGAAGGCTTTCGGGATGCCACACCTTTGGCTTGTCCCGTTAGAAATTCTATTTCTAACGGGATGTGGACTTCTAATGGGGTTATTTTCGCAGGGTACATCGGTGTATAAACCATCTACACTTGTAAGTATTGCGAGTAAATCGGCATCCATCATAAGTGCAACTAAAGCCGACAAAGTGTCATTATCTCCGAATTTTATTTCTTCAACTGCGACCGTATCATTTTCGTTAATGATAGGTATGACGCCTTTTTCTAAAAGACGCACAAGAGTATTCTTTGCGTTTAAATATCTGTGCCGGTTTTGCAGGTCTTCTCTCGTAAGAAGAATCTGGGCTGTTGGAATGTTGTATTTTTTAAACGCGGCGGCATAACTATGCATCAGTTTCACTTGTCCGATTGCGGATGCGGCTTGTTTTGATGGAAGGTCGGTCGGTCTTGATTTCAGTTTTAGGTCTTGTATTCCTGCTACTATCGCGCCGGAACTAACAACCAAAATCTGGTATTTTTTGTTGTGTAAATTATGGATATCTTTCGCTAAAGCGTTTATTAGGGTTAAATCCAACTCGTTTTTCGGGGAGGTTATAACGCGGCTTCCGATTTTTACGACTATACGCTTTGAGTTTTTTAGGACTTCAGCTCTATCTATCATAAGTGAGCAGGTTAACGAGTTAGCGGGTCAACCGGTTAACTGGCTTACTCGCTGGCTAACTAATTTACATTTTCACCACCCAAACTTTTGTGGTGGCTGTTATTTCAGAGTCTAATTTTATTTTAACACTGTATATGCCTAATGTTTTTATGGCAGTGGAAAGTTCGATTTTCCTTTTGTCTATATCAAATCCTTCTTTTTTCAAAAGGTCTGAAATGTCCTGTGCTGTTACGGAGCCATATAATTTGTCATTTTCACCGACTTGGACAGGTGCGGTCAAAGAAACTTTCTCTAATTTTTTGCATAGTTCTTCCGCTTGTCTTTTGCTTTCGGCTCTTCTTTGTTCTGCTTGTATTTTTACTTTTTCAATTTTTTTCTTGTTTGCTTCAGTTGCTTCAAAAACCAATTTTCTGGGGCCAAGGTAATTTCTTGCATATCCTTCCCTGACATCTACGATGTCCCCGATTTGACCTAAATTTTCCACATCTTTTATCAGTATAAGTTTCATATTATTTGTTCCTCTCCTGTGATGGTGGTTTGATTATCCCTGCTTTTTCTTTGACTTTTGTTTCCAGTTCCTTGCTGATTTCAGGATGTTCTTTTAAGTATGCTTTTGCAGCTTCTTTTCCCTGTCCGATTTTTTCTCCTTTATAAGAGAACCATGCTCCTGCTTTTTCTATGAGGCCTTGCTCTACTGCCGCGTCTACGATACTGCCTTCTTTGGAAATGCCTTCGTTGTAGAAGATTTCAAATTCTGCCTGCCTGAAAGGAGGCGCAACTTTGTTCTTTACAACTCTAACTCTGTTTGAAGTTCCAATAACAGTATCGTTCTTATCTTTTATATTACCTGTCCGGCGTATATCCAACCTTAAAGAAGCATAGAACTTCAATGCTTTCCCGCCGGTAGTAGTTTCGGGATTACCCCACATTACGCCGATTTTCATTCTTATCTGATTGACAAAGATACAGGCAGTTTTTGATTTGCTGATGGATGACGTTAGTTTCCTGAGTGCCTGCGACATTAACCTTGCCTGAAGCCCCATGTGAGAATCGCCCATATCTCCTTCTAATTCAGCTCTTGGGACCAGTGCAGCTACAGAGTCAACAATGATTACGTCCATTGCGTTTGACCTTACAAGTGTTTCGGCAATATCAAGTGCCTGTTCGCCTGTGTCGGGCTGTGATACTAAAAGATGGTCCAGGTCAACACCTAAAATTTTTGCATATTTGGGGTCTAATGCATGTTCTACATCTATGAAAGCTACTTTACCACCCTGTTTCTGGGCATTGGCTGTTACGTGCAAACAAAGTGTTGTTTTTCCGCTTGCTTCAGGGCCGTATATTTCTGTAATCCTTCCTCGTGGTATACCGCCAACCCCTAAAGCCACGTCAAGTGAAAGGGAGCCTGTTGGTATAACTTCAACAGGAATATATGCTCTGTCTGCTCCAAGAAGCATGATGGAACCTTTTCCATGTTGTTTTTCTATTTGACTAAGAGCCAAATCAAGAGCTTTTTCTCTATTGACTTTTTCCGTGTTTTTTTCCGCTTTCTCCGCCACTTTATTCCTCCCTTCAGAACTTTGAACGCTTATATAAAATAGTTATGCGATCAATTTTTATGTTGCAAACTATCATATTCCTGCCTAAGATTCAACCCCGTTAGAGATTTAATAAATTGCGTGTAAGTTAAGTATTGTAGAGCGTGATAATTTCTTATCTATGTAATGAACTATTTTGCGTTTTTTAAATCTCTAACGGGGTCAACTTTGAGTTTGAACTCATCTATTGTAGTATATTCCGCGCCTTGAGGTTTTAACGCGCTTTTCAAAAGAACTATTTTATCCGCGGCAAAACAATTGTCTTGCAAAGATAAAGAGGATTTAATTTTTTGTATTAGACTTTGAATATTTTTCTTGTCTCTTACTCTGCCCAGTGTTAAATGAGGATGGAACGGACGCGTTTCTTTTTCAAAATCCAGTGATTGAAAGACTTCTTCTATCCCTTTTTGCAGTTTGATTATTTTATCTTCATTTTTGTTTATTCCTATCCAGATTACACGCGGATTTGATAGGGTAGGAAATGTTCCAAGTTCCCCAGCGCAGGTTTTAAAATTGGTATGTTTACAGGAGATTTTTTTAAGTTCTTCGGAAATCGTTTTGCTCTTTGCTTCTTCAACCTCACCCAAAAATTTCAAGGTTAAATGGATATTACCACTATTTACCCATTTGACGTCTGCTCCTGTTTCTTTTAGTTGTGATTGTATTTGAGCAAGCTGTTTATGAATATATTCAGGTAAAGGAATTGCTATAAAGCAACGCATAGTAAGTAATAGACCAAAGACTTAAGACCTGAGACTTTAATTTTTGTCTAATGTCCAATGTCTAAAGTCGAATATCTAAAATCAAAATTTTATCCTATTAAATGTCTTCTCACCATATCAAGCGCAGTTTGGGCGGCTTTGGCTCTTATCATGGAACGCGTTCCTGAAAATTGGTATTCTTCCACTTTGATTTCTTCTTCGGTGGCAAACCCGACATACACAAGTCCTAAAGATTTGTTATGTGTTCCTCCTGAAGGTCCCGCAATGCCCGTAGTAGAGAGCCCTATGTTAGCGGATGAGGAGTTTTTTATTGCAAGCGCCATTGCTTTCGCAACCTGTTCACTGACTGCTCCATGTTCTTTGATTAACTCTTCCGGTATTTTTAAATCTTTGATTTTGGACTCATTGGAGTAAGTTATTATACCGGATAGAAAATAGTTAGAACTTCCCGGGACATCCGTTATTTTTTTTGAAATTAGCCCGCCTGTTATTGATTCGGCTACTGCTATGGTTTTTTTATTTAAAGTTAGAAGTATTCCTACGACTTTTTCCATGGATGTTTCTCCTGTAGCGTATATGTTGTCGCCTAATTTATTTTTAACGGTAGTTTCCATATCTTCTACAAGTTTTTGTGCAATCACCCCAGAGCCGCCTCTTGCGGTAATGCTTACTTTGATTCCTTCTTCCACGTTTGCGCGAAGGCCCACAAGGGGGTTTTTGTTTTCTCCCATAATGTCTTCAAGAATTTCGCCGACTTTTGCTTCGGGAATTCCCCATACTTTTAGGATTTGATGTTTGATTACATGATTTTTTTCTCTGTTTTCGGCAAAAAATGAGAGCATATTTTTTTCTGTAACAGCTTTTAATTCGTCGGGGACACCTGGCAGAAGAATTACGTTTTTGTTGTTTTCGGATATTATTATTCCGGGAGCGGTGCCGATTGGATTATCCAGGATTTGCGCTCCTTCAGGATATAACGCTATCTTTTCATTGGTTTTGCTTATCGAAGATGTCAAATCTTTTAGTTTGTTGCGAATTTTGGAAAGAGTGGGTTCGTGTGATACTAGTTGTTTGCCCAAAACGTCGGCTACGACTTTTTTGGTAATATCGTCTTTGGTGGGACCCAAGCCGCCAGTGATAATTATGACAGACGAGCGGGAAAGCGCTCTTTTTAGAACTTTCTTTAGTCTTATAGAGTCATCACCTATAGATGTTTGGTAATTAAGTTCTATGCCGAATTCCTGCAATTTTGCAGCTAAATAAGCAGCATTTGTGTTTATTGTTTCACCGTTAAGAAGCTCATCCCCTACATTGATAATTTCTGCGGGCATATCTCCTCACTTTGTTCGGAATTACTCGATTCTCGATACTAGATTCTGGATGCTAGTTAAAAAAAATTCTACGAGTATCTGGTATCAAGCATCTAGTATCCGTTTTTTTATTTCCAGCTTGGAGCCGGGAACCAGATTCGAACTGGTGACCTGAGCATTACGAATGCCCTGCTCTACCAACTGAGCTATCCCGGCGATATAAAAGAAACAAATCGATTCTAGATTCTGGATACTAGATTCTAGTTAATAAAATCTCTTTATTGTTTTTGCGAGTATCTAGTGTCTAGCATCCCTTACATTTTATTCTAAAATGTAAATTTATTATATCTTAATTTAAGAGCTTTTGCTTGAGGGAATTCCAGAATTGCTCGATGGATATTTTGGGCAGTTTCATTATTAAAAAAGGCCTAATTGTTTTTCTTTTTTTTGTGTTGGCTCTTTTTTATTGTTATATAAATATGCGAGTGGGTTTTCTTTTACCTTTTGGACTTCTTCTTGGGGTGGGGGAGAAGTCCAAAATTCATGTAGTTTTTTGAAATCCTCTTCTAATGCATCCATTAAACTGGGTTGGTGCAGCGCTGCAGCAGGATGGTAAAGAGGGAAAACATTGATGCTTGGACCGATTCTATTTTCTGGACCTGTCTTAAACGGCTTGCCGTGTTCGGAACTTATAAATACTTTTCTCTGCATTATTTCTGCAAATGAGAATCTGCCAAGTGTACATATAACTTTTGGTTTTATGATTTTTATTTGTTCGAGCAGATAGAGTATGCAAGTATTTATTTCTTCCGGTTGCGGGTCGCGGTTTCCCGGGGGCCTGCATTTTACTATGTTTGTTATGAAAACATTTCTTCGTTCAAGCCCTATTTCTCTTAGAAGGTTATCCAAAACTTTGCCTGCTTGTCCTACAAAAGGCTTGCCTTGAACGTCTTCGTGGTAACCGGGTGCTTCACCTATAAACATAATACCCGAATCTATATTTCCATCTCCTGGGACTGCGTTCGTCTTGGTGCGGCACAAATGGCATTTAGAACAGGTTCTGATTTCTTTGGCAATAGTTTCTAAGAGAACAGTTTTCTGATTTTTAGGTTCCATTCTTCCCGAAAAATTAATAGAGGTTAATATTGGTTAACATAGGTTAATTAAAGGTTCCTAATTATGTAAATTATGTTGCAATTTTCAATCTTTTAAATATTTTATCTACATTCTTCAGAAGCGATGAAAAATCAAAACACGCTTTGATTTCTTTTTCACTCAAAAGTTTTTTTATTCCTCTGTCTTTAGAAATAAGAGATTTGAAATCCGTATTGGTATCGTAACTTTTTAGAGAGTATTTCTGCACAAGGTCATAAGCTTTTTTTCTATTCATTCCTTTGTTTACCAATTCTGTAAGTAACTTTTGGGAAAATATGATTCCTTTAGTCAAATTTAGATTTTGTTTCATTCTACCCGGAAATACTACCAATTTATCCGCTATCGCGGTGAATTTTTGCAGGATATAGTCCGCAAGTATGCAGGAGTCGGGTATTATGACCCTTTCCACTGAAGAATGTGAGATGTCTCGTTCGTGCCACAGCGGTACATTTTCCAGTGATATTAACCCATTTGCTTTTATTATTCTTGCCAATCCGCATATTCTTTCGCAAATGATAGGGTTACGTTTGTGCGGCATTGCCGATGAGCCTTTTTGTGTGCTGGTGAAAGGTTCCTGTAGTTCTCTTACTTCTGTCCTTTGGAGGTGTCTTATCTCCAAGGCAAATTTTTCAATTGATGATGCTAATATTGCCAATGAAAGGAGATATTCAGCATGACGGTCCCTTTGGACTACTTGTGTTGATAATGGTTCTGGTTTAAGCCCTAATTTTTTTAAAGTTATTTCTTCCAACTCCGGTGACGTGTGAGTATATGTACCGACTGCGCCTGATATTTTCCCGAAACTTATTGTTTCAACAGCCTTTTGAAATCTTTCCCTATTTCTTTTCATTTCCTCCCACCACAGCGCAAACTTTAAGCCGAGAGTAGTCGGCTGGGCATGAATACCGTGAGTTCTGCCTATCATTACAGTGTTTTTATGTTTTAGTGCCTGTTTTTTTAATGTTTTGATTAGAGCATTTATATCTTTGAGTATTATTTGGGAGGCATCTTTAATCTGTAATGCCAAGCCTGTATCCATGATATCGGAAGATGTCAATCCTAAATGGATGTATTTTGCGTCATTACCTACTATTTCTGACAGGGAATCCAAGAAAGCGATGACTTCGTGATTGTTTATCTTTTCAAAAGCGTGAATTTGGTCAAGGTTTATCTTCGCTTTCTTTTGTATTGTTTCAACAGCCTTTTTGGGAATAAGCCCTTGTTTCTGCATTCCTTTGCAGGCAGCGATCTCCACTTCCAGCCATTTAGAATATCTGTTTTTTTCGTTCCATATACTGCCCATCTGTTTAAGTGTGTATCTCTCGAGCATTTTATTTCCTTATAGTTTCAGGTTTAAGGGGAGGTTTTTGACTCCAGCCGACATGAAAGTCCGCATAAAGAATATTGTATCCTCCTCTGTGAGATTCTGCTTTTTCGTAGGCAGCAGTCATATCTACCATCAACCACGTTCTTGAACGATTTTGAATGGAAAATAAAGTTTTTCCGTTTGTCTTGTCGTTCCACAAATAAGTTAACCCCAAATCTTTTAGTTGTTGAGGTGCAGTTGGGCAAATAAATATTTCATTCGGCATTCCATAATTTCCAAGAATGACTTTAATGCTTCTCGGGTCGGTATTGGGGTCTTTCGGGAAAAATTTTGCGTTTGGAAGCCTGCCTTGCTCGATTTCGAACATCTGAAGCGCCAAACCGATTTGTTTTAAGTTATTCGCGCAGCTGATTTCGTATGCTTTGTTTTTTACGCCGATATATGCGGCGGGAGATATTGTTCCCAAGATAGAGGTTACTAATAATAATTCGGTAAGAGTAAATCCTACATTAGAATTTAAGACTCTTTTTAATCTGTGTAATCTTTTAATAATCTGTGTAATCATTTTTTATTATAAAACCTTCTTTATATTTTTTCTATAAGAAGGATAAATTAATTTCTTTTCTGTGATTATACACGTGATTAGCGAATTTGGCACGACGTCAAAAGCAGGATTATAAACTTTAACACCTTTAGGCGCGATTCTTTTACCTGCAAAATTTTCTATTTCTTCGGGCTCTCTTTGCTCTATGGGGATATCTTCCCCCTTTCTTATTTTTGGGTCAAATGTCGATGTGGGTGCGGCGACATAGAAAGGGATATTATGAAAACTTGCCAAAACAGCCAATGAATATGTTCCTATTTTATTAGCAATGTCTCCATTTAACGCTATTCTGTCAGCTCCTACAATAACTTTGTTGATTTTTCCTTCTTTCATTACCTCTCCTGCCATACTGTCACATATAAGAGTAGTATCGATTTTTTCTTGCAGCAATTCCCAACATGTGAGTCTTGCGCCTTGCAATAGCGGCCTTGTTTCATCAACATATACTTTTATTTTTTTGCCTTGTTCTTTTGCTTTAAATATTACCGCCAATGCTGTTCCGTAGCCGGATGTGGCAAGCCCGCCGGCATTGCAGTGAGTAAGGACAGTATCACCGTCTTTTATAAGACTTGTGCCTTTTTCCCCGATGGAGTGACAAGTTTTATTGTCTTCCATTTGCATCTTAATAGCTTCTTCCAAAACGGCGCCTTTTATACTTTCTATTGGATACTTTCTCAACTGCTCGACTTTATCTTTTATTCTCGCAAGAGCCAAAAATAAGTTATGTCCAGTGGGCCTACAATTGCTTAAATGTTTTATAGTTTCATTTACTTTTTTTTCTAACCGTTTAAAACTTGTTGTTTTATAATTCTTTATTCCCAGATATAATCCGAAAGCCGCAGCTATGCCTATAGCGGGCGCGCCTCTTATTTTAAGACTTTTAATTGCATCGAACATTTCTTCGGCTGTTTCGACATAGATGTAATTAAGCTTGTCGGGTAGGGAAGTTTGATCGATTAATTTGACTTTATTATTGTGCCATTCTATGGGCGTAAAAGACATTTTTAATTACTCCGAGGTCCTATTTTACCATAAACCTTTTTAAAGACAATTTCTGTATATATGATATATTGAGACAGAATAACAGATATGTTAGCATAACTTGTCTAAGTATAAAACAATGAAAAACACTTCCAATAACATCAGCCGAAAAGCAGGGATTGTTTCTTTTGGGATAGCTATCTCAAGAATATTTGGATTATTGAGAGATTCTCTTATTGCATATTTCTTAACAGATAGTTTGCGAGACATCTTTTTTTTAGTTCTGGCAATTCCTAATTTTGCAAGACGGTTCTTTGGAGAAGGAGCTCTGTCTTCAGCATTTATACCATTATTTTCTGAAAGTTATAAGAAGCAGGGTAGAGATAGTGCATGGAAGATGGCTTCTTCTACCCTAAACATAACTTTTATTTTGCTTGTAATTTTAACCTTTACGGGTATAGCATTAGCTCCCCTTATTATTAAATTCATAGCCTTTGGTTTTCCTCCTGCTTCCAAAGAAATCGCAGTAACGAATTTAAGAATAATGTTTCCATTTGTAATATTTATCTGTCTGCAGGCAATATTTATGGCTATGCTTAATTCAATGGGGCATTTCTTTGTTCCTTCTTTTGCTCCACTTTTTTTTAACCTTTCTGTTATATCCGTAGCACTGATATTTAGGGAAAAATTGGCAGGTTACATTACACCTCTCTCCTGGGGTGTTGTAGTGGGAGGTTTTTTGCATATGGTTGTACAACTTCCTGTGCTTGCTAAAAGAGAATTCAGGTATTCCTTGCAGATTGATTGGCATTCTCCGGCAATAAGAAAAATGTTTAAACTTATGGGGCCTGCGCTTTTGGCGGTTGGGATTGTACAAATAAATTTATTGATAGATAAAATTTTTGCTTCCACTTTACCTGCGGGAGGTATTTCGGCTCTTTGGTATAGCAATAGATTAATTCAGTTTCCACTTGCTATTTTTGGGATATCAATAGCCCAAGCGGTTTTTCCAACTTTGGCTTCGCATGCCGTTGACGAAAAAATAAAGGAGATAAAAAACACTCTTCTTTATTCCTTAAAGTT
>CAZNJA010000046.1:0-10970 GCA_964573245.1 uncultured bacterium | reverse complement strand
TAAAAAATTCATAGGTTCTCTGCTCTTTTTCCTTCACAATTGCTAACCCGGAAGTATTAAATCCAAATACAAAATAAAGACAAAACTGAAGGATTAGCAAACAGATATATATCTGTTTATATATAGCAGATAAATCCAATGAAAACCTGTGTTCGCCATAGTAGAATAGAAAGTTAAGTAAGAAGATCAATACTATGAAACTGATATAACCAATTGATATGCCTATTATTCTTTCTCGTCTCATCTGAGACATTATGTTCTTATGAATAATAGGATTGGAAAAAATATTCATGGTTTTATGCTGTTTCTCCTTTTGAAATTTTCAAGAAGATATCTTCAAGGGTTCTGGTTTCTTCACGTATACTAACAAGGCCGACTTTTTTGTTTATTAATTTTTCATTTAAATGGGCTATATCTTCTTTTTCACCTTTATATACAAAACTGAGAAACATTGCTTTTACTTCTAAATCACTTACCTTATCGTCAGATTTTAAAATGCTTACCGCCGTATCAGCATCAGAGATAACTTCCAATAAAAACCGTCTGGGAAGAGATATTTTTTTTATAATTTCGCTTATCGGTCCATAATCAACGATTATCCCTTTTTCCATAATGCCGATAGATGTACATAAATCGGACAGCTCTGTAAGAATATGAGATGAAATAAAGACGGTCACACCTTCTCGGTTAAGTTTCTTTAAATGGTCTCGCAAAGCAAATCTAGCTTTCGGGTCAAGACCAGAAGCAGGTTCATCAAGAAAGAGAACCCTGGGTTTATGTATCAAAGCCCTTGCCAAACCCAGCCTCTGCATCATGCCACGGGAAAGCCCTGCAACCAGACTATTTCGTTTGTTTTCCAGATTGGCTACTTGGATAACTTCATCAATTCGTTTTGCTCTTTCTCTTTTATCTATGCTGTGAGCGCGTCCAAAATAATCAAGCAATTCCCAAACTTTGAGGTCACTGTAGAGAGAAAAGAAATCCGGCATAAAACCTATAATCTTGCGAACCTTAATTTCATCTTTTAATATATTAAGATCTTCTATATATGCTGTTCCGCTGGTAGGTTTCAATGAAGTAGCTAACATTCTTATGGTAGTGGTTTTACCGGCTCCGTTTGGTCCAATCAACCCGAAAATTTCCCCTTCGCTAATTTCAAGGAAGATATCTTTTACCGCTACAACTTCATAAAACTCTTTGCGTAGCTTATCCGTCCTGATTATTGTTTTGCCCATTTGACTACTCAAAATATATAATTTTACTTTTCTTCTATTAAATAATCTCTAATCGATACAGCTGCAACGGTGGCTTCTCCGCAGGCTACATCTATCTGGCGGACATCTTTTGAGCGGATATCTCCCACTGCATATATTCCGGCAACTGACGTCTGCATTTTTTCGTTTGTTTTTATATAACCGTCTTTATCCAATTCGACAATTCCCTTGAGGAATGCGGAATTAGGCAGAAACCCAACATACATGAATACGCCCGAAACCGGAAACTTTTTTTCCTCATTGGTCTGGCGGTCTTTTACCGTAACAGAATTTACCATATTTGTGCCGTTTATAGCGGTAATCTCATGATTCAGTAAAAACTTC
Source organism: uncultured bacterium (assembly GCA_964573245.1). GTDB lineage: Bacteria > CAIJMQ01 > CAIJMQ01 > CAIJMQ01 > CAIJMQ01 > CAZNJA01. The sequence continues at coordinate 9,372 of CAZNJA010000046.1, read as the reverse complement.
GCTTTTTGACTTTTCTGGAGCCGCTCCTGTAATATTTTAGCCGCTGTCATATATGGTAGATATTCCACAAAAGTTACGCTTTTGACAAATTTCAGCAATGCTTCTCCTTCCTGCAATCCGGAATTTCCACAGCCGACAATAGCAATGTCTTTATCTTTAAAGAAGGGGCCGTCACAGGTCGCGCAGTATGAAACACCCTTTCCGCGAAATTCTTTCTCTCCGGGAATTCCCAACATCTTTGGAACACTGCCCAAAGCAATTATCAATGAACGGGAAATATATTCTTCTTTTTCTGTTTGAACCGTTATTTTTCCGTTTTCCTGCTTTATACTTGTAATTTCTTTCAGTTCTATAATCTCTGTCTCAAACGTTTCGGCTTGTTTTTTGAACTTAACCATTAAATCGGCGCCTTTAATACCATCCGGAAAACCGGGATAGTTCTCAATAAAATCTGCGGTAGACACAAGGCCTCCGCATATTGATTTTTCCAAAACAAGTGTCTTGAGCCTATCTCTTGAGGTATATATTCCTGCAGTCAAGCCCGCAGGTCCGCCGCCCATAATGACAACATCATATACATTATTTCCCATTTGAAAATTATCCTTCATTTCTGTTTAAGAAAAGATTCTATTTTTACCTTAAGATCTTCCTCGAAATTCGGGGTAACACCAACAATTTGGTCTACAACCTTACCATCCTTGAAAAAATTGAGCGTAGGAATGCTCATAACAGAATATTTCGCAGCAGTTTCACGCCCCTCATCAACATTCAATTTACAAACTTTTGCTGTCCCTTCATATTCGCCTGCTATTTTTTCTATAATGGGACCAGCAGTCTGACAAGGCCCACACCATATAGCCCAAAAATCCACTAACACAAGAATACCTGACTTAATTACTTCTTCCTCAAAATTTACATCATTGACTTGAACTGTCTTACCCCCTGCCATTTTATACCTCCTTTTTTGAATTTCCCCGCGCTAAAGCACAGTGTTTTCTCATCAACTAACCCCGCAATGTAAGACGTCCCGAAAATTTTTCACCCTCTGGAATTTTACAAAAATTCCGAGGACCAAAGTCCCGGGAATTCTCCGAATTCCTCGGGGGAAATTTCTCCAAAATTTTCGGGACACTATACGAGGTAATCGAAACTACATTTCGATTAAAAGTTTCTCGGCCAACCCGTAATGATAATAATCCCTATTATTACAAGTAATACCCCGCTTGATATAGAAATTATTTTGAAATATCTCTTTATTTTATCAAATATATTGAAAAATGTATTTATAGCCAAACCTGTCAAAATAAACGGAATACCTAAACCAAGAGAATAGATGCTGAGAAGCACTATGCCTTGGGTTAATGTCTTCTGCGTTCCTGCCAAACCCAACATTGCCGCCAACGCAGGTCCCACACACGGAGTCCAGCCAAGCGCAAAAACAACTCCTATAACAAAAGAGCCAAACATATTGGCAGGTTTATTTTTAAGATGCAGCTTCTTTTCATATCCAAGTTTTTTAATATTAAAAACACCCGCAACGTGCAGACCCAAGAGAATAATTATAGAGCCGCCTATTATTTTGATTATTTTTTCATATGTATAAATAAAACCGCCGAGAAAAGAGGCCGTTGCGCCGAAAGAAATAAAAACGAAAGAAAATCCCAAGACAAACAAAATTGTCTGAAGAAGTATTCTTTTTATATTGTGGGTTTTTCCGTCTTGTTTTTGATTTTCCCGCAGGTCGTCTAACGAAAGACCTGTAATAAAACAAATATAACCGGGAATTAAAGGCAAAATACAGGGTGTGAAAAATGTTAGAATTCCGGCGCCAAAAGCTACGAATAAAGAGATATTTTCCATAATGAATCAGCTAGTTAGCAATAACCAAGATACAAGATACGATAACCAAACAAACTCCAATTGTTCTTTTGAATACTTGATTCTGTTTGGCGATTGGTTATTGGTCATTGATTATTGTTTGTATCTTGCTTCTTGGTGTTTGGTAATTTAACACTTTTATCTGTTTTTTCCAAGAGTTCTTTAATTTCTTTCTCTAATACGTCAGCATCTGCTAAACCGACATGTTTTTGGTAAATATTACCTTGTTGATCAATCACCAAAGTAAAGGGAATAAATCGCAGATCTCTTCCGTATTTATTCGCCATATCCTGATTGAGTAATGCCAAAATATAATTCATTTCCACTGATTTTGTAAAACGTTGAACTGCTGTCTCGGGGCTCAAGCAAACGCCTACAATCTCTAATTTTTCCCTATTATATTTTTTATAAAGTTGCCCTAAAACAGGTATCTGCATTTTACAAGCAGGACAATCAACAGACCAAAAACTAAGCAAAACAACTTTTCCTTTTAACGCAGAAAGCATAAAATCTCCACCCCCTACTCTAACTGCTGTAAAATTTGGAGCATCTCCCCACTTTTCGGGTTTTTTTAAAAGTATGGGGATATTATCTTGCTCTTCGTTTGTTGCATTTGACGAAGTATCTGCAAAACAACCCGCAAATAAGCAAATTACCAATAAAAAAAATAAAAATCTTTTCAACATTTATTATTTACCTTTTTGACAGTTTAACATTTTTAGAACTTCACTGTGGATAAGGCCGTTAGAAGCAATGTAATTTTTCATGTCTGTATTGCATTTTTCTCCGTTATGGCTTGTAAACTTTCCGCCTGCTTCTTCTATCAAAAGCGCGCCTGCCGCAAAATCCCAGACCTTATCGGTATATTCTATCTCCAAATCGGCTTTGCCTTCAGCGATATAAGAAAGACTTCTTGCGGTAGAACCGAACATTCTCATAATGAAGACCTTATTTTTAAGTTTTTTAAGATGCCGCAGCATGACTTCTGTCTGCTCATTTATTATGTTGCTGTCATAAATAAGTGTACTTTCTTTTAGTTTCCTGTTTGATACGGATATCTTTTTGTCATTCAGATAAGAACCGCATCCTTTACAGGCAAAATAAAGTTCTTTTGCAAAAGGCATATGGATAATGCCCATTATAATTTCTTTATTGAATTCAAGCGCAATCGAAGTCCCCACTGTATTTATTCCGCGAATATAATTATGTGTTCCGTCCAAAGGGTCGACTATCCAGCGGAAAGGAGAATTTTTTACGGGATAAATATTTTCTTCGGATAATATCTCATCCTTGGGAAATTTCGCCCTTATCACCTTTGCAATCTCTTCTTCCATTTCCAAATCAACATTCGTAACAAGCGTACCGTCAGGTTTTTTGCTGATTTTGTTTATTTTTTCAAAATTCTCGATAAGAATTCTGCCCGATTTTCTTGCCGCTTCCATCCCGGCTTTATCTCTGCCTTTTAAGAAACCTCTCATATTTTTCTCCTTGCCCTTTCATAAGAAGCGCTTGCGTTAAATGAACTTCTAACTAAAGGACCTGACTGAATACATTTAAAACCCAATGATTCTCCCATTTTCTTAAAAAAAGAAAATTCTTCTGCGCTGTAAAACTTGCTTACAGGCGCGTGACTAGAACCAGGAGTAAGATATTGTCCGATAGTTATTATATCGCAATTTGCATCTTTAATGTCTTTCATGGTTTGAATTATTTCCTTCCTGTTTTCGCCCAACCCCACCATAAAACCTGATTTTGTTATGAGTTTAGGATTATGTTTTTTTATATTTTTCAAAACTTTCAGCGTTCTTTCATAATTTCCTTTGGGTCTTAATGTTGGGAAAAGTCTTCTTGCAACTTCCACATTATGCCCTATCACTTGAGGATTTGAATCTATAATTGTTTTTAAAGCATCCTCATTTCCGTTCAGGTCTGAAATCAAAAGTTCCACTTTGCATTCAGGGCTTATGTCTCTTGCATTTCTAACTGTTTCGGCAAAAACACCGGCACCGCCGTCACTCAAATCATCTCTTGTGACACAAGTGATTACGACATATTTAAGCCTAAGTCCGGCAATAACATTTGCAATTCTTTTCGGTTCATTTGTATCGGGAGGGATAGGATTTCCAGTCTTAATATTGCAATAAGAACAATTCCTCGTGCATACATCACCTAAAATCATAAATGTCAAAACGCCTTTGGAAAAACAGTTAAATATATTGGGGCAATTTGCTTCCTGGCATACTGTATTTAGATCTTCTCTTTTGAGAACATTTATAAGTTCTGCATACTTCTGGTTGTCGTAAGACAATCTTATTTTAGGCAGTGCATTCTGTTTTAATCTCGGCATTTTGTGTTCCCGTAAGATTTAAAAGGGTTATTCTCCACAACAAATCAGCAAATTCGTGGAAGTTGAGAAGCTGTCGGCATATCTATAATACGAGAGCTGCCTATTTTTGTTTTTAATAAAACTTTTTGTTTGGGAGTTGGGACTATTTCGCCGATAATGCGGCTGTTTTTGCCCAGAGGATGTCGGCGCATGGTTTTCAGAACAAGCGCAGCATCTTTACTTGACACTATGACAACTACTTTGCCTTCGTTTGCCATATATAACGGATCAAACCCCAAAATTTCGCATATTGCTTTCACTTCTTTTCTTATCGGCAGAATATCCTCGTTGAGTAAAATTCCGAAATCCATTCCTTCTACTATTTCGTTTAAAGTTACAGCCAATCCACCCCTTGTTGGGTCACGCATAAACTTAATGTTTTTTGAAACGCCGAACATTTTTTGAATAAGCCCGCCCAATGGAGCGCAATCGCTTTTAATCCTGCTGTGAAAACCAAATCCTCCTCGTGCACACAAAATGGCAAGACCGTGTTCGCCTATAGAGCCGCTTACGATTATTTTATCGGACGGCCCTATCATTTTCTTGGAAATCTTGACATTGCCATCTATAACCCCAATTCCCGATGTGTTTATAAAAAGTTTGTCGGCGCTGTTTTTCTCAACTACCTTGATATCGCCCGTTACGATTTTTACGTTGGATTTTTGAGCGGTTCTTGCCATAGAATTCGTTATCTTTTCCAAAATTTCGTATTCCAGTCCTTCTTCTATTATAAAACCGCAAGATATATATAATGGTCTTGCGCCCATAACCGCCAAATCATTCACCGTTCCGCATACAGCAAGTTTACCGATATCCCCACCCGGGAAAAAGATGGGATTTACAACATAGGAATCTGTGGTAAAGGAAAATTTAGAATTTTTGCGGGGAGATATCTTAATAACTGCGGAATCGCCTAACTCATTTAATATTTTATTGCTGAATTTTCTCCTGAAAAATTCCTCAATAAGTTGATGCATCAACTTTCCGCCGTCGCCGTGTGCAAGAAGTATTCTATCTATATTTCCACTTGCACTTTTTCTAGTACGCAATCTTTTCCCTCTTTTATGTCTATATCGCTGTCTTCACAATGTGGGCAAAGAAAAACGGGATGGGAATGACTATGTTCGTGATTTACTTCCAAACCCCCTTCGTATCCGCACTTCCTGCATTTAACCTTCGATTTGACTATATTTATCTTTATTTGTGCATCCTTGGCAATTTCTTCTTTACATAACAGTTCTTTTAGCCAAAATCTAAATTCTTCTTCCGCTCCCAATAAAACCAGTTCCCCGACGCAAACTTCTATGCCCTTGACTGCTTTTGCTTTTTTCTCTTTGGCCAAATCCAAAACTTTTTTAACTATTGGATTTGCTATAGAAAACTCGTGCATTTTATAGCCCTTTCTCTTTCAATTATAGATTTTTATTCAGCACTGCTTTTCTGTCCCAATGTAACATCGGGACAATCTTACTTATTCTTCAATCCCTAATAATTCTACTTCAAATATCAGAACAGAGTTGGGCGGAATTTGCTGACCCGCTCCTTTTTCTCCGTAAGCATGCTGCGAAGGTATAAATAAACGGCTTTTTCCGCCCACTTTCATAAGCTGTAAGCCTTCGCCCCAACCTTTAATCACACCGTTAAGCGGAAAGGTAACAGGTTCCCCGCGTTTGTAAGAACTGTCGAATTCTGTTCCGTCAATCAGCGTTCCCGAGTAATGCACTGTGACTTTATCGTCGAGCTTTGGAGAAGCGCCTGTCCCTTTCTGTAAAACGATATACTGCAAACCGCTTGCAGTCGTAACAACTTCCTCTTTCTTTTTGTTTTCCGCAAGAAATGCTTCTCCGTCTTTCTTGTTTTTTTCGCTGATTTCATTCATTTTCTTAGTTGCCTCCATTTGCATCTCTTTAACAAACTCTTGCTTTATTTGTATTGCCTCTTCTTCAGTAAGAAGCGTTTCTCCTCCCTCATAAGTATCCTTGATGCCACGGATAAAAATATCAAAATCGGTTTCTCTGGGAATTCCTTTCAAAAACGCCCCGATATCCATTCCCAGCATATAACTTAACTTATCAGAATCAGTTTTTAACTCTTCATCCGCCGCAAATACAAACGCGCATGATATCATGCATACCGCCAAAACCACTGCCACAACACCTTTATTCATAACATCTCCTTTTTTGTTAATTTCCCTTAAATTCAAATTATTAAGAGGTTATTATACCTAATTACAGAGATTTTTGAAAAATAAGATTACAGATATTTCAACATCAATTCTTTAACTCATTCTCCATACTTATAATACGCCGCACAAGTTCCTTCCGAAGAAACCATACAGGCACCGATTGGGTTTTCGGGCGTGCATGCTTTTTTGAAGAGTTTACATGATAGCGGGCTCTCCACTCCTCTTAAAACCTCACCGCATATACACTGTTTGTTTTCCTTTGTCGGCTCTACTTCAACTTCTATATTCTTAAGAGCATCAAAAGCCGAAAACTCTTTCCTTATCTTTAATCCACTGTCGGGAATCATTCCCAATCCCCGCCAATTTGAATCTTCCCGTTCAAATACTTTGCCCATAAGCGCAAGCGCTTTGGGATTTCCTTCTCTTTTTACCGAACGGGTATATTGAATCTGTACGCTCGGTTTTTCTTTATCAATAATCTGCTTCACGAGCATATAAACACCTTCAACGATATCAAGCGGCTCAAACCCTACAATAACACAGGGGATATTATATTCTTCAGGTATGAATTCATAAGGGACAGAGCCGATAATAGTGCTTACATGTCCGGGACATATAAATCCATTAATGTGGACTTCTTTATCAGCAACAAGCGCTTTCATTGCGGGAGGCATAATCTTATGCCCTGAATAAACAAAAAAGTGCTTTATATTCTGGTCTTCTGCGGTTTTAATAGTTGCGGCAATAGTCGGAGAAGTCGTCTCAAACCCGACCCCGAGAAATATTATTTTCTTCTTCGGATTATCCTTCGCAATCTTCAAAGCATCAATCGGCGAATAAACAACACGCACATCACCACCCCTACTCTTTTCTTTTTCCAAAGAAGAAGTTGAACCTGGAACTCTCATCATATCGCCAAAGGTAACTAAGATGACATCATTTCTTCGGCAGTAGGCAATTGCCCTATCAAGATAATTATTAGGCGTTACACAGACAGGACATCCCGGCCCTGAAAGCAGTTTGAGATTTGACGGAAAAAGTTTCCTCAAACCGGCACGAGAAATGGCTACAGTATGCGTTCCGCATACTTCCATTAGTATTATGTCTTTCTTGTAATCTGAAACCATCCCGCTTATCTTTGCAATAAGCTTTTTCGTTAGTTCAGGGTTTCGGAATTCGTCTATATACTTCATTTTAACAGCTCGGTGTTCGGTTATCGGTTATCGGTTTTCGCAAAAACGACAATAATAAATGATTCATTTTCTTATGGTTTTGATAAGATTCCTTATCATTCGTGAAATATGGTCGATCTCATCAGTAAAACTTGATGCTTCTTGTTTAGAAATATATCCCAATTGTTCAGCAATAATTAACTGGGTATCCAATTCCCCGCACGAACCAAGTGCTACATACAAGAATTGAACATATTCATTAGTATGCTGTCTCATTTTTCCTTCAGCAATATTGGAAGGGATAGATACCGACGACCTTCTCATTTGATTAGTCAAACCATATATTTCTTCTTTTGGAAATTTCTTCGTACTTAAATAAACCTGCTTTACTAATTCAATACCTTTATTCCACACTTCTAAATCTTTATAACTTTTTATAGTATTCATCTTGTTTCTCCGATAACCGAAACCCGTTTTATCTTTACGATAACCGTTTTTTATCTCGCCATTTCCTTCAAAATTTCAATCGTTTCTTTTGCTTCTTTCGGGTCCACTTTCTGTATCGCAAAGCCGGCATGAACGATTACATATTCTCCGACTTTAACATTATCAAGAAGCTCCAAATTAACCTGCATCTTGACTTTGCCTATTTCAACAACTCCGCCGGAGCTATCTATTTTCACAACTTTCATCGGTAACGCTAAACACATAAATAACCTTTCGGTGTTCGGTTAGCGGTTTTCGGTGTTCGTTAAAAGATTTTTATTCCCCGCAAACTCCGAAGGAGTCCGCTCTCCGACATAACGTCGGAGCATCGGACCTAAAACCGTCTTATCTTTATCCCGTAGATATTACCAACATCAACGGGATTTACGCTAACCGTCTTTTATAAACCCAATCTTATCAAATCTGCCCTTCCCTTGCATATATAATTGACAGAGAAAGAGGGGAGTAGTATAAATAAGTATTCGTTAGATTATTTAAGCTATATGATACTTATTAGCTAAACAATAACAGAGGAGGGACCTTGTGAGAGTGTCAATTAAGATTTGTTGTCTGGTGGTTCTGCTCTTGGTAGCAACTTGTGCAATCCCGCGTTGGACTACGGCTGCTGAGGAAAATGCAAGTCCGACTATTCCGAAGATAGTTCTTGTGGGATTAGATGCATATAAAGCTAGTGGAGCTAACGCTGCGATGAAGGCTTGGCTGAAAGGGAGTCCCCTTGAGAACGAGAAACAAGCTACAAGCCAAGTAGCTATATTCAAGCAGATAGAAAGTTACTATGGATCCTACAAGTCTTACGAGATTGCTCAAATTAGAGAGCTGTCCACATCCACTAAGATAGTGTATCTCGTGATGAATTTTGAGAAAGGTCCTGTGTTCACAAGTTTTGTATGTTACAAAACGGAGAAGGATTGGATCATTCCAGACTGCACTTTCAATACAAAAGCAGAAACTATTTTCCCGTGGTTGAGGAAGTGAAATTGCCTAAGCATTTACCACAACCAGCTGATTTCAAATGTTAAGAATATAAATTCTACCTAAGTTTTATACCCCGCAATAACTGCTTGACCTAATGAAAGGCCGCCGTCATTTGTGGGGACTTTTTCGTGGATATATACTTTGAATCCTGCTTTTTTAAGTCCGTTATAAGAATTGGTTAACAGATACATATTCTGAAATACTCCGCCGCCTAAAGCAACTTCCTTCAATCCCGTGTCTTTTCTTATCTTCTTAGCCATATCAATAAT
>CAZNJA010000045.1:0-11268 GCA_964573245.1 uncultured bacterium | reverse complement strand
TTTCCTCTTTATCTATCAAAATAAGCGCTCTTGTATTATATTCTGCTATTTGTCGGGATAATTCCGAACCAATTGAACCCGCTGCACCTGTAATTAATATGGTTTTATTGTCAAGATATTGTTTTATTTCTGCGGTATTCAATTTTATTGTTTCTCTCCCGAGTATATCCTCCGGCTGTATCTTGCGTATCTGGTTTATGGAAATACTTTTGTCTAATAGTTCACTTACACGTGGGACTATGGAAACGGGAACCTTTACTTGATGGCAAAATTTATAAATCCGTGATATTTTATCTCCTGAAGCAGAAGGTATGGCTATTATTACTCTATCAACATTAAATTTTTTTACTATTTTAGGTATATCTTGTATAGTACCGCAAACTCTAATATTATGGATAAAAATCCCTTGTTTGTTTGGATCATCATCTATAAGACCAATTAGATTATAAGAGTCTTTTGCCTCACCCAAAATGTTTCTTAGTAGTTGCCCCCCTGCTTTACCTGCTCCTACAATTAAAATTTTGCTGCCGGAAGATTGTTTTGGGGAAAATTCTTTTATTACTCTTTTTGCAAAGCGGATTCCGCCACAGGTTAAAAAAATCAAAAATGCGGAAATCAAGAATACTGACCTTGGGAATCCAACAAAAAACTTCTCTCTGAAGAAAAATAAAATAGTTCCGATAAGAATAAAGTCAGTTGCAAGAGCCTTAATAAGACTCAAAAGTGTGAAAATACTAATCAAATTCCAACTAAAATGGTAAAGACGAAAATGATAAAAAGTAGGTATGATTAAAAGATTGGCAAAAACAATAAAATTTCTCATCAAGAGCAATTGTTTTGGCGGGATATTTCCTTCAAATCTTAAAAAGAAAGCTAACCAGATGGAGAAAGTTATTAATAAAATATCGGCTAAAATAAATAAGATTACTCTTTTTCTACTTGAAATATTCATTGTTAACTATCCTCACGTTCATTTTAGGTATTGTTCGGATTTTATCATAAAATCGCATATAAACTTTAATATTTAAATTCATCTATAAATGGCATTTTATCGTTCATCCGGCATCTGTGGTCTTTTTTTGAATAAGTTTTTTATTGTGCATACAATATTGCTTTCTTTCGGGTAGAACGGTTTTTCCAATATAGAACTTGCGGGAGCAGGTGTATCGGGTAGGGCTATTCTCTTGGGAGGGCGTTTAAGATATTTAAAAAGGGTTTCGGATACTAAAGCGGAAATTTCTGAGGCGGCTCCGAAACTTTTCCATCCGGAATCTGCAATAACCAATCTGCCTGTTTTTTTTACCGATTCAAATAAAAGTTTTTTGTCTAATGGTTTTAATGTTCGCAAATCTATTACTTCCACGTCTATTCCTTCTTCCTTTAATTTTTCAGCCGCTTTAATAGATTCATGTACCATATAGGAAATGCTTACCAGTGTAACATCTTTTCCTTTTTTCTTAATTTGGCCTTTTCCTATAGGGACCGAATACATTCCTTTTGGAACATTACCTTTCATGTTATATAGCCATCTATCGTCGATGAATATAACAGGATTGTTATCCTTGATACTCGCAATAAGTAGGCCCTTTGCGTCATATGGAGTAGCGGGCATGACAACTTTTAGTCCTGGAATATGTGCAAATAGAGCATGCATGGCCTGTGAATGTTGAGCTGCCTGTTCTCCTCCGCGGTTTATAATCGCCCAAATCACAAGCGGTACTGATGATCTGCCGGCACTCATGTAATGCCAATTAGCTGCTTCATTAATTATTGGGTCCATTGCATACATCATAAAATCCATTCTTGGATGAACGACAACCGGCTTCATACCGACTATAGCGGCTCCTACTGCTGCACCCGTGACAGCATTTTCGGATACCGGGGTATCAATAACTCTTTCAACACCGAATTTTTTGATTAAACCACGAACCGTATCGCCGACATACCAAGGGCTCTTTACGCCCTGACCAATTATAAAAACGGATTTGTCCCGAGACATAATCTCGTGAAGAGCTTCATTAAAAGCTTCACTGTACTTTAATTTTCTATTTTTTAAAGACATATCTGCTTAACTCTTTTGGTTGGGGATTGGGCGCCTTTTTTGCAATTTCATGTGCATTTTGGACTTCTTTATTGGCGTTTGATTTGATTGAGTCTATATCTTCTGTTGTGCATATATTATTATCCAATAGAAATGCTTCCATTCGTATTATAGGGTCTCTTTTCTTCCAATCCGTAATTTCTGTGGCGGGTCTAATATCCCTATGACATCCCTGTATATTATCATCCGGCCCAACATGCCCGCGCAATCTATATGTGGAAAATTCTATAAATACGGGACCTTTATTTTTTCTGCATGCTGAAACAGCTGATTTTGCAATTTTATAAACTGCTAAGACATTATTGCCGTCTACCTTATAACTTGGCACACCGAATGAATAACCTATTTTGGAAATGTTTTTTTCGTATCTGCATTCTTTAAGAGAAAGGTGTGTTGAATAAAAGTTATTTTCACAAGCGAATATTATAGGTAGTTTCTTTAAAGCGGCAAAATTAAGCGATTCATATAATACGCCTTCACCTGTGGCCCCATCCCCAAAAAAGCTTACCACTACGCGGTTATCCTTGCGTATTTTTGTTGCAAGCGCAGCTCCTAAAGCCAAAGAAATAGTTCCTGCAACAATAGGAGCTGCTCCAATCATTCCTTTTTCTGGACAAGTTACATGCATTGACCCACCTCTTCCTTTTGCGCAGCCGGTTTCTTTACAATACACCTCAGCAACAAGTTCGTTCATTAAGCCGCCCTTTGCAAGAAAATGGCCGTGAGAACGATGTGTGCCGAAAATATAATCTTTTTCTTCTAAGTTTGCGCATATACCGGCTGCAATTGCTTCTTCTCCTGAATATAAGTGGACAGGCCCTATTATTTCTTTCCGAAGGATTGGTTGGACAAAGCTCTCTTCACAAAACCTAATTCTAACCATTGCTATGTAAAGTTTTAATAGAACTTTTCTGGAAATATCTTTTATGAGTTTTTTATTTGCACATAATTTTTTTTTCTTCATAAACTATTTTGTTTGGATTATATTTTTCCAAGATTTTGTCTGTCTTCTCCCGAAAGTTTCCAATCAATTATACCTATATTTTCTTTAATTTGTTCTGATTTTTTAACACCTGCAAGAGCACAAGTAATAAAAGGATTATCCAAAACCCAGCGGATAGCAATTTGAGCCGGTGTTTTATTGTAAAGGTTAGATAATTCTCTTAATTTTTTTACTATTTTTAAGTTCTGGTTGAACTTTTCTCCCTGCCAATTTGTATAACGGTTGCGGATATCGTTCTGGTCAAATTTAGAATTTTTACCATATTTCCCCGTGAAAAGACCCTGAATTAGAGTGCTATGTGTAATAATACCTATTTTATGTTTTTGGCAATAAGGGATAATCTCCTTTTCAATTTCTCGTTCTTTTATATTATAAGGCATCTGCAACGATTCTATTCGCAAGACTTTTTGAGCCTCTTTTATTAAATCAACGGAGAAATTAGAACAACCAATATATCTGATTTTTCCAGCTTTTTGGCATTTTCCCAGAGTTTCCATCGTTTCGTAAATAGGTGTTTTAAAATCCGGCCAATGGATTTGATAAAGAGGAATACAATTAATCCTTAAACGTTTTAGGCTGTCATCTAAAGCTTTTATTACTCTTTTGGGACTAATATCTTTGGTTGTTTTCCCTGTCTCGTCCCATTTTATACCGAATTTGGTTGCAATAATTACCTTGTTTCTGTAAGAGCCCAGAGCTTTACTTAAAATTTCCTCGGAATGTCCGAATCCATAAACATCGGCTGTATCAAAAAAATTAATTCCTAATTTAATAGCTTGACGAATTGCAGCAATGGAATCTTTGTCTCTGACTTTACCCCAGCCATGCCCTCCTATCGCCCAGCAGCCCAAACCAATCCTGGAAATTTTTAAATCTGTCAAACCTAATTTTCGATATTCCATTCTTTTAATATAATCACTTTAGTTATTGCCTGAATTGTCTCAAGAATTATTTTGATATCTATGAGAAATGAATAGTTTTTTGCGTATTTTATTCTTAGTTTGTTTTTTTCCGGTTCAATCTTTTCGCGATATAACTTATCTACATCCTTATTGCCTAAAACCTTGTCTAAATATATATATCTAATAGTAGCATAATCCGTCATACCCGGGCGAACGGTAAGAATAATTTTTTCCTCTTTATTATAGAATTGAGTATACTCTTTAACTTGAGGCCTTGGGCCAACGAAGCTCATCTCTCCTTTAAGAATATTGATCAATTGCGGCAGTTCGTCTAATTTATATGTTCTAAGGAATTTGCCGATTTTTGTTAAACGAGGGTCATTAAGGGCAGTGGATGGTCCCCCTATTTTTTCTGCATATTCCACCATGGTACGAAATTTGAACATGCGAAAAGGGATACCGTCTTTACTTGTCCTGATACCTTTGTGAAATATCGGCCCCGGGGAACTTATCTTTACTAACACTGTGATAACCAAAAAAATCGGACTGAAAATTACGATCCCCAAAAATGCCAGCGAATAGTCTATTAAGTGCTTTCCCCGATAGGAATAGAAATGTTGTATAAAAAAGGTTTCGTGTTTTCTCATTTAAAAGTAAGTAATTAATGTAAAAATTATTTCTTAGGTTTGGAATATACAATTACTGCAATCCATGCCATATATTTCAAGTATGGAATTCTCGTCAATATATCGTCTATTGTTTCCAATGATGTTAAAAACGGTTTAAAGAGAAGCGTTTTCCTGAAAGGGACTGCCCCGAGTGCAGCGAGATGGAAAAAACGCATTTTGATTTTTTCAAAATATTTACGTCCCGACATAATTTCTGGCACTCCTAAAATATGTTCAGCTTCCCATTTTGTTCGTAGATGCGGGGTCTTTCGGCGATAGTAATGAATAATAGGATTATGACGCAGTGTCTCAGTGCAAATGATTTTCCCGTCTGGTTTCAAAACGCGTGCTAATTCTTTTAGTGCTGTATCAAGTTCAAGGTGATGGAGTGCTCCGTATTCATGAATAATGTCAAAGGTGTTTTCATCAAATTCCATATTTTCCGCATCCATAACTTTGAATTCGCACTGTTTCTGTACTCCGCTGTTTTCTGCCAGTTTGATTGCATTATTGATAGCCACTTGGGAAATATCGATTCCATAGATTTTGTCAGCACCTTTTCGGGCAATACCAATACTTGCCTCGCCGTTACCACAACAATAATCAAGAACCGTGCATCCCTTTATTCCTTCGTAGAGCATTGTATCTCTATATGCAGTACTAGACCGTGTAATGCTATAAAACTTCATGTTTGAGAAATACTTCTGAAACTCTTTATCATTAGTGATAAAACCCTTCTTTTGCTGGTCTTGGGCAGTGTCAGTCTGATATTCATAACCAGTAACAATTTGCCTGCGACAATCAGTATGTTCTATTTCTTTAAGTTTGCGTTCTTCGAGTTTCATGGATTTCCTTTAAAAGTATGTTTTCAAGTTTTTTAGCGAGTATACGGATATCATAATGTCTTTCGGCATATCTTCTGCCGTTTTCTCCCAAAATACGCCGTTTCTCAGGTGACATCGAAAAAATAGTCTTGATGGCTTCTACCATTGCCTGTGAGTTTTCGGGAGGAATCGAAATACCCGCATTTGCGTCTGCTATGGGATTATTAGGGGCATTGGCCGCGAATATAATTGGACGTCCTGAAGCAAGATAGTCATAAATTTTGTTCAAATTAATTCCAAACTGATAAATAGAAATGTCTTGAAGACTGGCGATAAGAAGATCGGCCTTTTCCAAAACACGTGGGATTTCACTTTTTGGTACGGCTTTTCTCAATTCAATATTTTTAATGCCATATTCTTGCATCTTTTGTTCAAACCGTATCTTACCCGGCCCGTCTCCCACAAAAATAAATTTGATTTTTAAGTTGAAATTCTTCTGCAATATTCTCGCTGATTGTAAAATAACCTCAGTTCCATGTCCAGCAGCAAACCGTCCCACATACATCACAACTAACGAGTCTATTCCCCCCCCGGAGTATGCTTTACAAGTAGAAAAACGCTTTAGATTTACGCCATTTGGAATCCAAATGACCCGTTCAGGTGATATTCCATATTGGCAAATATGCTTATACGCAAAAGGTAAAGCCGCAATAATCTTGTTTGCCCGCCTATAAAGAAAAATCTCAATCTTACGTAATAGCCATGTAATCGGAGTTTTTTCTGATAAAACACCAAGGTCAATCAATGCTTGAGGCCAAATGTCTCTAACTTCAAAGCAGAAGGAACATTTCTTATTTAAAGAAAGAAAATATGCTGATAATCCAGTGAACAAAGGTACAGACGGCCCAAAGATAATATCCGGTTTTTCTTCTAAGGATCTGCCCACCCAATAAGCATGCCAAGCATTACTTAACATATTAATTCCTCGTTTCAAACCGTTATCTTTATAAGGAAAAGTTTTTAACCAAATTACACGGATTCCCCCAAACCATTCTACCCGCCATTTCTCTTTCTTTTTAAGTCGTTCTTTATGCGTAAAGTGATTATAACTTGAAGTGAAAAAAGTGACTTGATGCCCCATATAGGTCAATTCCTTAGCATAGTCATAAGTCCTTGATGATTCACCTTCAGGAGCATCATAGGCAGATATATACCAAATTTTCATTTGTTCTCTCTTATTTATTATATGTAATTACTTTATGAGCAAATCTTGCAAAAAAGGCCAATTTTTTGGATAGAAAATCATTATTAGGATAATCTTTATATGTTTTAATAGGTAAAGACATTATATCTTCGAATTCTTTTTCAGTAAGCTCAAGTTTTTTAAGTGCCAATCTCTTATCCTCTTCCATCATATCTTGAGAGGGGTAGGGAGGAGCTTTCATCTCTTCCAATGCTTCTTCTCGCGATATTTGCCCCGAACAAATAAGAGTAGATAGATGAGCTCTCCTTTTATCGAACCCGAATTTCTTGGGAAGAATATAAGCTTGGAAGAAACGGGTATATACGGATTCAAAATGTTTCGCTCCGTAATCCTTCCAACAAAGTTCTTTTTCAATAAGTTGTTTTGCGTCCTTTTTAACATATGCAAAATAATTTAGTATGGGAATGAATTTGATTCCTTTTATGAAAGTATAATATCCCCAATCAAATAAAGTCAGATGAGGAAAACTTCTCAGTTTTATTCTCCCAAATTTTTTATGGATGCTCTTAATCTGTTTCCAATCCCTTGCACAATATCCCCAACTTTTGGGCATTATTGCTTCTGTTACCAGATTCCCGCCACTTATGATATAAGGTATTCCTCTTTTTGCAGCTGTATGGTAAAGAAGAGATATGATTGCTTGGTCAGTGGGAGCTTCACAATTCGCAACCGATGCTTTTAAGAAAGATAACTGTACGTCTTTGAATTCTTCCCAATTAAGTACATGAGTATATAAATCTATATTAAGTTTTTTTACTAAATTTTCTATATTCTTTTCTGCTAATTCGCTGTTCCATCCATTATTTACTGTAATAGCTAATGGTCTAAGTCCCAATTTTTTCTTAACTATGTAAGCAACCGTTGTGCTATCTGCGCCGCCGCTAAGACCGATGATACAATTATATTCTTTATTTTTCCCCTTATTTTTGATTTCATTTACAAGCTGGTTGAGCTTTTTTTGTCCGCCGGCATCAAGGTGCAGTTCTTTTTGTGCCCTTTCATCATATTTCCTGCAATGATTACATCTGCTGTTTTTATCAAACTGTATTTCTATATCTGTAGTGTCCATAATACATTTGGTGCAAATTTGGTAAGCCCTATTCATGTTTTCTCTCCTATGATGTTTGTTTTATATGTTTTAATTGATCTCTCTGGAATACTAAAGATTTCCAAACTATACAAGAGCTGCTTTATAAACATCTATTACCTTGTGCGCTACTTTTTCTAAGCTCAAATTTTGAATATAGTTTCTCCCGTTACTCCGTGATTTATCTTTTAATATCTTAATCAAACATTCTCCTAATCTTTCATATGATCTGTTATTTATCACATAACATTGACTTACTCCCTGCAAGCGTTCTTTGGCATCTCCACAATTAACCGCCACTATCGGGAGATTGCAACACAAAGCTTCTTTTATGGAATTATTTGACCCCTCATGCACTGAAGTTAATAAAAGCGCATCTACAGCATTATAATAGTAATTAAGGTCTTCGTGAATTACATTCTCAACCTTGACCATTATAGTCTCTGGAATTATTTTCTGCACGTAAGATATGGTTGCCTCAGCAAGTGCTGGATCTTTTATATTTGTTCCTCCTCCCGGGAAAAATAAAATTATCTTTTTATCAATATCCCAAGATAATTTTCTTCTGGCCTCTGTTTTTTCTATCGGATAGAAGATATTCATATCTACTCCATTGGGTATAATAGTGCATTTGGTTCTATTCCTTGGCCAAAGCAAGTCATACATTTGTTTTGATTTTACTATGATTTGTTTTGCAAATACTCCGGATATCTGAGAAAAAAAATGAGAAATATAATTTCTAGAAATAATCGTGTCGTAAAGAAGGTCGCTGCCGCAGAAGGAAATTACAACCGGCACAGGGGAAAACACTACCCCCATCAGAGAAGTCGTCCCACCCCAAAGGGCATGCACAAGTTCAATGCTTTCATGCTTTATTTCTTTACGTAAACGAAGTCCAGCTTTTATTAATTCTTTTAATGATTTTCTTCCAGTAAAAAATCCATACTTAACATCAACATTCGCTCTCTTAATTGAGAGCATTTGGCTAACTGAATTAATAATATCTTTTTTAAAATATCTTTTTAACTTCCCGTCATTAAAACAAATCATTTTTAAATATAGTCCTTCTGGCCCAGCAGTATTTTTTGCGGGATCTCCTACATGGAGCATAAAAACCTTCATTTTCTCTCTCTTTCAACTGTTAATTATTTCAATGTATTGTTTACAAAATCTTTCAGCAGATAGATTCTGTTCAGCAAAATGCCTTGCGGCCTTTCCCATTTCTAATCTCTTGGAATCATCCAATAATAGCATCTTTAGTAATGCGGAAGCTATGCTCCCGGGGGATTTGGGCTCTGCGATGAAACCTGTTTTGCCTTCGGTTACCAGATATGGTACATCTCCCACGCGGGTTGCAACAACCGGTTTGCCGCTGGCAAATGCTTCACATATTGAATTTGGAAATCCTTCTCTCTCCGAAACAAGACATACACAGTCTATTTCCCGCATTATTTTTTCAGGTTCAGTTGTTGGCCCGCGTAAATCAAAAAAATTTCCCAGATTGTATTCTGATAATTTATTTTTTGCTTTTTCAAATTCTTTATACAGCTTGCCGGAAGATGGATCCCTTTGTTCACCACACCAGATAAAATAAGGGGTAATACCATTCAATTTGTTTAAAATCTTTTCTGCGGCAATAATAAGGTCCTGAGGACGCTTCCGTTCGGAATAGCTGGCGAAGACGCCAAAAACTATCTTTTTTTTATTTGTGTTATGTGCAGAAATGCGTAAGTCGAATTTTTCCAAATCCACACAGTTCTGCACCAAGCGAATTTTGTGCATCAAGTAAGAAGCATTTTTTTGTAACAAGGACATCTGGCTTTTTGAATTTACCACTATAATATCCGCAAAACGATAGAGGGAAAAAATAATTTTGTTTCTAAAAGAAATTGGATAGGAGTCTGTATTCCTTTCGGAAATTATTATCTTAGAAACCTTTCTTGGAAACCTGTTAAGTATGTTAAGAATATTAGGGCCTTTTAAATAAGAAATAACAACTTCGCTTTTTTGTTCCCTTAAGAATCGATACACATTCCATATCTTAGATATCTTATTACGCCAGGTAACAACTTTAACCGGTATCGCATCACTCAATAATTTCTTATGCCACGAACTATGATAATAACATACTATCTGTACGCGATATCCTCGTTTTGCTAATTCAAGCGCAAGCATACATATTTGCCGTGGAGCGCCTCCAGGACCTAATTCATCTATAAGCAATACGACAGATCGTTGCGTTTCGTTCATATTTTTTTACGAAAGACGAAAAGGTTCATGTGATTACAAAAATTTTTTAATAAAAACCATGTAGGTTTATATAGAAACCTGCATAAAAAGCTCATTAGAAAACGACTCCCAGGAATTTCATCAGATAAACCTTTGTAAATATTCCAACTCTGTTTTTCAATGAAATCAAAACCAAAATCTTGGAAAGCCATCCGTATTTCTTTATCCGTGAAAGCATATTGATAAAAATTGGAAATATCCGTTTTTTTCTCATCGAAATTCGGGAAAATCCTTAAATCAGCTTTTAGCTTTCTTAGGGTTGACATGGCGGGAACTGTCATGAAAAGGTGACCGCGGGGCTTTAAAACTCTATACATTTCGCGCGCTATTTTTTGATATCCTTTATAAAAATGTTCGATAACTCCCAAAGACCAGTAACCGTCGAAAAAACAATCGGGGAAATCAAGGTGTTCGACATTTCCATACCGGATGTCTATCTCCGGCATGAATTCATTGACCCGATGAACAGTTTTTGAAGCATAATCTACGCCTATCACTTCGTATCCCGATTGTTTAAGAAAAAAAACGTTATTTCCAAGACCACAACCTCCCTCAAGTATTTTCGAGCCGATAGGTATATATTTTTTTGTTATATCTAGTATGGTTTTATCTGCCCTAGAGTATATTGGCGGTGAAAAGAGTTTCTTGATGTCTTCATTCTGCCACCTTTTTTCCCACATCTTTTGATTCGCCGGTTTTCCTATATATACAAGGCAGTTATTTTGTTTATCGAAATACTTTTTCATGACTTGCTCTTAATTTTAAATTCTATTGTTTTTTACCACGAAATCTTAAAATTCTTGCTGGGACACCGCCAGCAATTGCATTTTTAGGGACATCTTTTGTTACAACTGCCCCTGCTGCTATCACAGCCCCTGAATTAATTGTTACTCCGCCCAATATCTTTACACCGGCGCTTATCCAAACATTATCACAAATTTTAATCATTTCTTTGACAGTAGGTTGTTCCATGATAGGGATTTCAAGATTATCAATACCATGGTTTCCCGGGATGATTACGACGTGAGCAGCTATTCTGACCATTGAACCGATTTCAAGCCCCCCATGTCCGTAAAGAATAGAAAAGGGATTAATACTACAATGGTCTCCGATGATAATATTCCCTCCAT
>CAZNJA010000044.1:0-11270 GCA_964573245.1 uncultured bacterium | reverse complement strand
ATGGAAGCAGTGGAAACTTTTGACAACAAAGAAATCCAGGATTTTATCGGTAAATACAAACCTGCTCACCCCTTATTGGACATAAAACATCCGATTACAATCGGAGCGATAGATTTCACGGATTATTATTTCGAACACAAGCGCTCGCAAATAGAAGCAATGAACAACGCAACGCCCGTTATCCTGAAAATAGCCAAAGAATTCCAAAAGACTTTCGGACGCGATTATGGGCTCTTTGAAGAATACATGATGGACGACGCGGAAACCGCGATAGCAGTTATCGGCTCTACCGCTGGAACGGCAAAAGTGGCAGTGAACAATTTAAGAAAACAGGGCAAAAAAGTGGGACTTTTGAAAATCCGTGTTTTCAGACCGTTCCCTGCTAAAGAAATAAGCGAAGCGTTATCCAAATTAAAAGCGGTTGCTGTTTTGGACCGCTCGGCTGGAATAAATGCTTATACTGCCCCTGCATTTACGGAAATCTCGTCCGCTTTATACGCTTATGGCAAGAATTCCAAAGCAGTCAATTACATATACGGGTTAGGCGGAAGAGATATTTTCGTAGAAGACATCGAAAATGTTTATAAAGATTTGGAAAAAATCGCGGCAACAGGAAAAATAGAAAACCTTATTAATTATATAGGGGTGAGGGAGTAAAGAAAATTTAAAATGCAAAAGTTAAAATGCCCCTAGAAATTGTGAAACAATTTCAGGGACTGAGTCCCGGAAATCCTTTGGATTTCTCGGGGCAAAATGACAAATCAAAATTTAAAATTTCCAGCTTTTTGAATTTTAGTATGTATATTTGATTTTTGATATTTGATATTTAATTTGGAGGTAAATAATGCCAACTTTAAAAGAATTAGCTAAAGAAAAAGAGTTACTATCCGGCGGACATAGATTATGTTCGGGGTGCGGTGCGAGTATTATCGCAAGACAAGTCCTTTTGGCGGCGCCAAAGCCCATAGTGGCAACTTGCGCAACCGGTTGTCTTGAAGTAGCCACAACTATATTCCCTTATACTGCATGGGAAATGCCGTGGATGCATAGTGCCTTTGAAAATGCGGCCGCAACATGCAGCGGGATAGAGTCTGCCTATGAATCATTGAAAAAACAAGGTAAATTGCCCGTAAACGAAAAGATTAATTTTATCGCTTTCGGCGGAGACGGCGGAACATATGATATCGGGCTTCAATCGCTGTCAGGCGCCATGGAGAGAGGACACAGAATGCTTTATGTCTGTTATAACAATCAGGCGTATATGAACACAGGCATTCAGCGTTCTTCAGCCACCCCAAAGGGCGGGTATACAACCACATCGCCTGTCGGGAAAGTAAAACCCGGCAAAGAGCAAATACGCAAAGACTTAACCGAAATAATGGTCGCACACAATATTCCATATGCCGCTCAAAGTGTCGTGGGCGACTGGAGAGATTTGACGACGAAAGTTCAGAAAGCACTTTCGAAAGACGGCCCGAGTTTTATCAACGTATTATCTCCATGCCGTCTCGGTTGGGGATACGCTCCCGAAAAAACGCTTCAAATAGGAAGACTTGCCGCTGATACCTGCTTCTGGCCCTTATATGAAGTCGAAGAAGGCAAATATAAAATTACATATAAACCAAAAGAGAAAAAACCCATCGCGGAACTATTGAAGCTTCAGGACAGGTTCAAACATCTTTTCAAGAAAGGCAACGAAGCAATAATCGCCGACATACAAGAAGATATAGATAAAAAATGGAACAAACTTCTTAAGATGGAGAATAGCCAGCCTCAAGAGAAAGAAGGGGACGCAAAATGAAAGAAAAAGGCTTTTTAGACAGCAGATTAAAAGATGAAGAAGTGAAAAAACTGGAAGAAATCGCCCGACTTTGCAGGGGCGATATAATCAAGATGACAACGCTTGCGGCTTCGGGACATCCGGGCGGTTCTTTGTCTTTAATAGACATTCTTGTAACTTTATTTTCCTACGCAAATGTCGACCCAAAAGACCCTTATAATCCTTTAAGAGACAGAATCGTAGTATCGTGCGGGCATATTTCTCCCGGCGTATATTCAGCACTGGGGAGAATAAAATTCGTAAACACGGATGACGCAATAGCGGGGTTCAGAAAAATCAATACCCCCTTTGAAGGACATGTAGAAAGAGACGTTCCGGGCGTCGAATGGTCAACCGGGAATTTAGGGCAGGGGCTTTCAGCAGGATGCGGTTTTGCGATTGCTTCAAGAATTAAAAAAGAAGACTGGAACGTGTTTACGGTGATGGGCGACGGCGAACAAGCAAAAGGACAAATATCAGAGGCAAGAAGGTTTGCCATTAAATATAATCTTACAAACTTAACTACTATTATAGATTACAATCAATTGCAGATTTCCGGTTGGATTCACGACATAATGCCTCAAAACATAAAGAAAAACTATGAATCGGACGGGTGGAAAGTCATAGAAATCAACGGACACGACTACAGAGAAATTTACAAAGCCTTGAGGGAAGGAGCCCAAAGCAAAGACAAATTAGTCGCAATTATTGCCCGCACCGCCATGGGCAAGGGCATATCTTTCATAGAAAACAAACACGAATATCACGGCAAGCCGTTAAACTTGGAAGAATATAAACAAGCAATAAAAGAACTCGGCTTGGAAGACGACCTGGACAAATACAAGAGAATGAGAGCGGATTACCACGCACCGCAACTGAAGAAAAGGCCCGAGCTGAAAATAGACATAGATACGGGGGAACCGTTTACATATACTGCCGCGGACAAAACAGACAACAGGAGCGCTTTCGGCAAAGCTTTAGCCGATATGGGAAAACGTAATTTCCCTGCCCGCTTCGATGCGAAGCAAGCAGGCGGGAACGCCAAAAACAAAAATCTTATTTCGGTCTTGGATTGTGACTTGGCAACTTCCGTGAAAACAAACTCGTTTGCAAAAGAATGTTCGTGCAATTTCTTACAAGGCGGCATTCAGGAACATAACACCGCAACGATTGCGGGAGCTATTTCAACCGAAGGCATAGTAACTTTCTTTGCCGATTTCGGAGTATTCGGCGTGGACGAAACTTATAATCAGCATAGATTAAACGACATAAACCATACTAATTTAAAGGTTGTATGCACGCATTGCGGTTTAGATGTTGGAGAAGACGGAAAAACGCATCAATGCATAGACTACATCGGCGTTATAAAAAATCTCTTCGGATATAAAGTTATCGTTCCTGCGGACCCAAACCAAACCGACAGAGCAATAAGATACATAGCAAAAGAAAAAGGCAACTTCGTTGTTATTATGGGAAGGTCAAAACTTATTCCGCTTCTTGACGAAAACAAAAACCCCATATTCGGCGAAAACTACCAGTTCCAATACGGAAAAGCCGATATTTTGCAGGACGGAAAAGACGCAACAATAATAGTCTGCGGAGCAATAGCGGAAAAAGCGGTCAAAGCATCGGAATTACTGAAACAAAAAGGTATATCCGTAAAAGTTTTGAACATGTCCTGTCCCTGCGATATAGATAAAGAAGCAGTCAAACAAGCCGCAGAAACGGGAACTATTGTAACGCTTGAGGACCACAATAAATATACAGGATTAGGTTCTATGGTAGCACAGGTATTGGCCGAAGAATCCCTTTCGGTAAAATTCATAAGGCTGGGTGTGGATAAATACGGACAATCAGGAAAGCCTGAAGAACTTTATAAGATATTCGGCATGGACGAGGAAAGCATAGTAAAAACAATATTGTCCAACATAAAGAAATCTTAAACCCCGTTTAAAGCTTTCCACAAAAACTAAACCTATACGATGGAATTAGGACTCGTCATCCCCCAACTGGAAAAATTTTACCTGCAAGGAGAATTCTATAAAATTATAGAAACCCTCCACAAAGCCCAAGTCCAGGAAATAGAGCCGCACGGTTCGTTTTTGTTGGGAAAAACGCCGCAAAAACTTGCCCAATTAAATCAGGACTTATCAGACAGAAATATAATCATCTCTTCGGTTCATGCGCCGTTCGGTGAAGGCAAAGACCTCGCAAGTGGAAATATTCTCATAAGAAAAAAAACCTTAAACGAACACATTGAAGTTATGCAAAGAATGGCTGTTACAAAAACAAAAATCCTCACCATTCATCCCGGAAGCAGACCGGATAAAGAATCGGAAATTCCTCTAAAAGAAAAAATATTCAGGAAAAGTTTGGAAGTCCTCATTAAAAACGCGGAGAATTTGCAAATAAAACTCGCCATTGAAAATATGCTCCCTGCGCGCCCGTTCGAAAAAATAGAAACAACAAAAAAATTGCTGGACGAATTCCATTCGCCTTTTTTAGGCGTATGTTTCGATACGGGACACGCCAATGTAGGTGACGGAGTGTCAAAAACCTTCAATACAATCAAAGATAAAATCTTCGATTTTCATATCCACGACAACGACGGAACAAAAGATATGCATCTACAGCCGCCATATGGAAATATAGACTGGACGGAATTTTTCGCTTTAGTTGAAAGCATAAACTATCAAAGACCCCTTATGGTCGAGTCAATGCCATGGCAAGGACGCAAACCGGAATGGATGTTTGAAGA
This sequence comes from uncultured bacterium, assembly GCA_964573245.1. GTDB lineage: Bacteria > CAIJMQ01 > CAIJMQ01 > CAIJMQ01 > CAIJMQ01 > CAZNJA01. The sequence goes on along the minus strand of CAZNJA010000044.1, from coordinate 6,693 downwards.
AATAAGAATGTTAAGGGATAATAAAAGATTTAAAAACACATCGCCAACAAACCATTTTCTAAAATGTTCCAAATGTAATCATTTTATTTACGGCTCAGAATCCGCTCCAATATGTTATTGCAATTTTCCCGCATAAGACCGCAAGTTTGAAGAACAGCTGCGATAAGTAATATAATTACCCAATTAAAATGAGGAGGCAATCCAATGATAAAAGTTTCGATTGTATATTTTTCCCTAACAGGAAACACCGAAAAAGCCGCCATAGAAATAGAAAGACAACTTGAAAGCAAAGGCATAAAAGTTTCTCTTATAAAATTGGGAGGGGAATTGGGAACTTTTATCGGAAATTCTCTCAAAGCGCTTTTTCGCGTAAAAACGAAAAGTGAACAATCCGAGTGGGATATGAAAGAATTTGATTTTGTCATTGTGGGTAGCCCTGTATGGGCGTTTTCGCCAACGCCCCAAGTCAACGCGTTCTTCAAAAAATGTGTTGGGCTTGAAGGCAAAAATGCAGCCGTTTTTGTAACATACGCCAGTGGAACCGGAAAAGAAAGAGCATTAAGAATTATGAAAAAAGAATTATTTCAAAAGGGACTAAAAGAAATTTATTCTTTCTCCATATCTAATAAAATAACCGGCAGGGATGCAGATAACCTAAAGAAGAAGATAGGATTTATTCTTGAATCGTCCCCAATTCCGTTTTCAACGAAAGGTGGAGAAAAAAATGGATAAAAAAACTGTTTTATTGGTGGAAGACGACGAACTTATAAGAAAATCGTTAAAAGTTACAATAGAAACCGATTGCAGTTATACAGTTATAGATTTTCCCGACGGCACTGTTGCCATAAAGGCGCTGTCAGAAAAAAAGCTGCAAATAGACGCCGCAGTATTAGATATAGTTATGCATGGGCACGGAGGTTCAATAAGGGATTACCTAAAGAAAACTCCAGAATATAGCAATACATTGATAATTTTTTACACAGGTTTAGAAAAACAAGAATTTGACAATAGAATACTCCAAGGCGCTCATTATCTAAGTAAAGAAAAAGCAACCGTCAAACAGGTAGGAGAAATTCTAAAAAAACTTCTTGAATAAATAAATATATGTTTGGGGTTAACAAGGAGAGGTGGCCGAGTGGTTGAAGGCAGCTGCCTGCTAAGCAGTTGTGGGGGTAACTCCACCTTGGGTTCGAATCCCAACCTCTCCGCCAATTTTTGCAGGCAAAAATTGGCGAGACCTCGACATCTGTCTCACAATCGTAGATTGCGGACGAGATGGCGGGTCCGCCTGTGAGACTTTGCCTATCTGCCAAGTACAAAAATAATAAAAGAAGGATAAATATAAAAACGGAATTCTTTTACATGAAAGATAGATATTAATTTTGAGTTTGATTATTCGTTGCATAAGAGAAACGCGATGAATACAAAAAAGAAATTAGCCTTGGCAGGAGGAGGGGGCAGGAAAGGTAATATTACAAGGTGTCTTACATTAATTCAAGAGGATTTGGAGCCAATAAAGAAGGCCAAAAACATTCTTATTAAACCCAATTTGGTAGCGCTTACACCGGATTTTGCCAATACTCACGTAGATGCAATAGAGGCTGTGATAGAATTTTTGCGGGACATCGTTCCTGATACCCCCATTACTGTCGGAGAATCTTCTGCCAGTGCTTTTTATAACGGGATCTCCACTGCAAGGGTGTTTGAAGATTATGATTACACCCGGCTTGAGAAAAAATATTACAATGTCTCTTTGATTCATTTTGACGAAGATAAAGATTTTCTATACAGTCCGATCTTGTCTATAGTCGGAGATACACAACTGAGGATTACTAAACGGGCTAATGAATTTGACTATAAAATCTCCTTATCGATTCCTAAAACACACAATTTTGCTATTGCAACCTTTGGGATCAAGAACATGGCAGGTCTGGTAATGCGGCAAGATATGTCAATGATTCATGGGATGAAAGGTGGTGTTGGGGTGGATGCCCCCAAAACACTCTTAGATAAACTGCCGCCGGGAACAATCTCAAGAGCAAGAAGAATTTTTCCCAATGGGCTCATTAATTTCTTGTTCAGGCAATATCCCACGTACCGGAAGAGCGTAAAAATGATTCATCGGAATATAGTGGAGTTTTCTAAAAGACTCTGGCCTGATTTGGTCGTTCTTGACGGTTTTATGTGCATGGAAGGTGATGGGCCTATAGATGGTACAGCTCTTTCATTGAATTGTGCAGTTGCTTCTACGGATCCTGTCAAAGCAGATAGTCTTGGTGCCCGGCTTATAGGATTTCAGCCCGAAGAGATTGGCTATCTTTATTATCTCCAGGAGGAAGCTATGGGAGAATGTTCCATGGATGGACTGATTGGGGATGATTGGCGAAAGTTCGCGAGGAAATTTAAACGCCACGGAACCTACGACATTCAAAGCCAATGGCGCTAGGAGTATAATGTCGATAATCGAATCCACCATTAAACAATAGTAAATTAATTTGTTAGAATATTTCTAAAGTTATATTAAACCTCTAATTTCTAAAATCATGCTCATCAAAGTAAAAGTTTCTACAAATTCAAAAAAAGAGGAAGTTATTAGAAAATCCTTAGACAGTTTCCAAGTTAAGGTGAGAGCAAAACCGATGCAAGGGCAGGCAAATATAGCCGTAACTAAAGCGCTTGCATCTTTTTTGAAAATACCTCAAAATAAAATCCGATTAATAAGAGGCTCTAAAACAAGCAATAAACTTTTCGAAATATATGAGAGTAGTAATCCAAAGAGTTAAAAACGCAAAAGTAGAAGTTAACAATAAAGAAGTTGCAAATATAAAAAAGGGACTTTTGCTTTTATTGGGGATAGGAATCAACGACACTTTAGAAGATGTAGATAAATTGGTAGATAAGGTTATAAATTTAAGGATTTTTGAAGATAGAGCAGGCAAAATGAATCTTTCCCTGAAGGATATAAAGGGGGAAATTTTAGTTGTGCCGCAGTTCACTTTACATGCCAATACTGAAAAGGGTAGGAGGCCATCTTTTGAGAGGGCAAAAAACACCAAAGAAGCCAAAGTTCTATTTGAAAAGTTCTTAAAAAAGTTAGAGCAAGAAGGATTTACACCCAAAATCGGAATATTTGGCGAGCATATGCTTGTCAGTTTGGCAAACGACGGGCCTGTGACGATAATTATTGAAAGTTAAAGTAAATCGCGCAGCTTTTTGAGGGCTTCTTTGGGGTTTTGTGAACGGAAAAAGTAACTGCCGATTACAAAAATATTTGCTCCGGCATCTCTTATATCTTTGATACTATCTCCATTAATTCCACCGTCAACTTTTATATCTTTTAAAAAGTTGCTTCTTACATCTCTTATCTTCTCAAGCGTGGAAGCAATCAGCACCTGCCCTCCAAAACCCGGATTTACCGTCATTATAAGAATTTCATCCAGTTCGTCTGACAGGTCTTGTGCAAAGAAAGGTGTCGGCGGATTTAATGCAAGAGAAACTTTTATACCTTTTGATTTTATTTTGCGAATCATCCCCTGCAATTTTTCTTTGTCTACATCTATGGTTGTGCGGGGATAAACGCCCTTTTCGGGCACAGGCGAGTTTTTGCCCGGATATTCTTCAACATGAAAAGCAATCAAATTAACGCCTGCATTTATAAAATCGTCTATATAGTTTGCGGGCTTTTCAATCATCAAATGGACATCCAAGGGGAGAGATGTTGTTTTCCTTATTGATTCCACGACTACGGGACCGAATGTAAGATTGGGAACAAAATGTCCGTCCATAACGTCTAAATGTATTCTATCGGCTCCGGCATCTTCACATTTTTTGATTTCTTCCGCCAGTTTAGAAAAGTCCGAAGACAAAATAGACGTTGCAAAAATTATTTTTCTTTCCATTCTTGAGTGTATTATAAAGGGAAAATCGGCAGTTTACAATAAAATAAATTGATTATTTATGATAGAATTTAAAAAAGGCGAGAAAAAATATGACGAAAAAGATAATTTATCCTGGTACTTTTGACCCGCTAACTTTGGGCCATTTAGATTTAATAAAAAGAGCTGTCAAGATATTTGACGTGCTCATTGTTGCAGTTTCTTCAAACCCATATAAAAACCCTCTGTTTTCTCTTGAAGAAAGAGTGGAAATGTTGAAAGCAACCGTAGATGGAATGGACAACATAGAAATAGAAAATTTTAAGGGACTTTTAATAGATTATGCGTGTGAAAAGCAGTGCAATATTATATTAAGAGGAATAAGAGCAACATCAGATTTTGAATACGAATTTAGAATGGCTTTATCCAACAGAAAGCTTGCTCCTGAACTGGAAACAATATTTATGATGCCTTCAGAAACTTACTCATACCTAAGCTCAAGATTGATAAAGGACATTGCTCCTTTAGGGGCAGATTTAAGCCAATTCGTCCCACCCATTGTAGAAAAGAAACTCAAAGAGAAACTGCTTGATAACCAATAACCAAGAAACAAGATACAAGACACAAAAAACAATAGCTAATGTTTATCGTTATTTGAATTCTTCAAAAATTCTTTGGCAACTTCTATTCCAGATTCGCCGAACTCTTTTCCTTTCCTTGTATAAAACTTCGCTTTACCGATATTATTTTGCATGATTTTGAGTGTTTGTTCTAGGGTTTGATTTCTTTCTTTTCCAACTTGCAAGGATTTCTTTATTCCATACCTACCCACTGCTTCACATAAATTCGCATCGCTTACTAATTTTTCTTCAATTGTTTGTGGGTTTTTAGTATGTCTATATAACGATTTAACCCATTGCTTAGGAAAACCCCTTTTGATAATTTTTTCTTCGTGCCCTCTTACATACTTTCCTAAACCGTGAAAATATATTAAGAATTTCAATTTCCGTTCATCAATTTTTTTGTAATCTTTTTTGTATAAATTGACCCGCTTTTTAATTCTAAGAATGTGCTTAAAATTATGCATGCTGTCTTTTTGTTCATAAAGAGGTTTTACGAACTCAGTAATCTCTTTTTCTTGCATATAGTTGCAATTTAGTGATATTTATTACAAAAATAATGCTGAACTACGAATAGTGATTTAGGGAATATAACTATAGACTAAATATAAATTTTTTATTTTGATATGTATTTTTGATATTTTATTTTTAATTTTTGATTTTTTAGTTACTTCCCCATCCCCACCCTTTGAACACTCTGGAAAAGTTTGCCTTCTGTCTGAATAGAAGGAGCGATTATGATTTCCACTTTATGCATCTCTTTTATGTTTTTTGCGCCAAGATTGCCCATCGATGTCTGAAGCGCTCCCATAAGATTCTGTGAACCGTCATCGGTTCTGGCAGGTCCAAACAGAATTTCTTTCAATGGCCCTGTGGTTCCCACATATATTCTGGTTCCACGCGGTAAATTAGGATGAGGAGTTGCCATTCCCCAGTGATAGCCTTTGCCCGGAGATTCTTTGGCTCGTGCAAGTATTGAACCTATAACAGCTGCATCGGCTCCGCACGCGATTGCTTTACAAAGGTCTCCACCTGTTCTCATTCCGCCGTCCGCAATAATCGGTATATATTTCTTTGTCTTTTTGTAATAAAAATCTCTTGCTGCCGCCACATCGGATATTGCGGTAACCTGCGGGACACCTATACCCAAAACACCTCTTGTAGTGCATGCTGCGCCAGGCCCGATACCTACGAGCACTGCGGATGCTCCTGCCTGCATAAGTTCTAGTCCTACATTATAAGTAACGCAATTGCCGAGAATTACCGGGATTTTCATTTGGTTGCAAAACTTTTTTAAATCTACGGATTCATATTTAGTCGTGATATGTTTTACCGTTAAAACCGTAGACTGGACTACAAAGATGTCAGCACCGGACTCTTGCGCTATCTTCCCCAATCTTTCGGCTTTTTGAGGTATGCAAGATACTATGGCAGGTACTTTGGCTTTTTTTATTTCCCGTATTCTTTTTTCCACCAACTTTTCCTTTATAGGTTCTTCGTAAATGCGTTGAACTAAACGAGTAGCTTCTTCGCCGCTGCTTTTGACTATTTTTCCTATAACCTCATCGGGATTTTCGTATTTAGTCTGGACTCCCTCAAGATTAAGAATGGCTAACCCACCTAATTTACCCATTGCTACGGCAAATTTCGGGTCAACCACCCCGTCCATAGCGGCCGCTATAATCGGGACTGCAAATTCATATTTGCCGGTTTTCCAATTGGTATTTACTTCTTCCGGATTTATGGTAATAGAGCTGGGTGATAAAGCAATTTCGTCAAAACCGTAGGATTGCCTTGCTTTTTTGTTTACGCCAATGAAACTACTCATGAAAACCTCCTATTTAAATGTTTCTTGCAAAAAGGCTGGTTTTATTTGTTTTTTCCCAAGTAAAATCTTCGTCGTTTCTGCCAAAGTGGCCATACGAAGCTGTTTTTCTATAAATCGGCCTGCGCAGTTTTAAATAGTCTATTATCCCACGCGGAGAAAGGTCGAAATTATCCCGAATAATTTTCGTTATTTTTTCATCGGAAATTCTTCCGGTTCCCTGCGTATTCACCATGATCGAAACAGGTTCTTTCAAGCCGATAACATAAGCCAATTGAACCATGCATTCTTGCGCCAAACCGCTTGCTACGACATTCTTAGCCAAATATCTTGCCATATAAGCTGCAGAACGGTCCACTTTGGTGGGGTCTTT
>CAZNJA010000043.1:5785-11694 GCA_964573245.1 uncultured bacterium | reverse complement strand
TCAAATAACCAAGATACCTGCCCGCAAATATTTGGCAAGCGGGCAAGTTACCCCGAGAAAATCAAAGATTTTCCGGGACTGAGTCCTCGGAATTTCTATAAAATTCCAGAGGGCAATAACCAAACAAATGCATTTTATATTTTGTATCTTGTTTCTTGTATCTTGTTTCTTTTTGCTTAATCTCTAACGGGGTTGACAAATAAATAGAAGTGTAGTATATTGCCCTTTGAGGTAAATAGGTGAGTGGAGATTGTAGACCGTAAGGTAGAAAACAATTTGCCTTACGGATTTTTTTATTTCTGCCATTATTTACTGTCATGAAACAAAAAGGAGGTGAAGTAAGTAATGGCAAAAGGAACAGTTAAGTGGTTCAACGACCAAAAAGGTTATGGGTTTATAACACCTGACGACGGAAGCAAAGATTGCTTTGTTCATCACAATGCAATTCAAGGCGAAGGTTTCAAGTCTTTAGCAGAAGGACAAGAGGTAGAATTTGAAATCGAACAAGGCCCCAAAGGCCCGCAAGCAACAAACGTAAAAAAGTTATAATTTAACGTTTTGCCCCCATTGCTTCGCAAAGTGAAGCGGTGGGGGTTTTATTTTGCCATATCTTTAGCACCAAGCTATCAACTTTAAATAACCAAGTAAATCTCAATATTCAAATTCCAAACCATTGGATAAATACCTTTGTACTTTATATTTTGTATCTTGTTTCTTGTATCTTGCGTCTTCCACACTGTTTTTTGTTACTTAATTATCTTTGACAGTGGCATGGGACAAGTGGTAGATTGCAAGAGAAAGTCTTACCTCAAAGATAAAAAATGAATAATAACTCCTGGTTTTCTAAAATTTCGCCAAAACAAAAGCTTTGGTTATTTGCAACTCTGGTAGTAATGCTTGCAATCATATTACCGGGAATCTTACAGCGTTCATCAACCGAATTAAAAAAACCACTTAATTTCAATATTAACATGTCTATTCAGGACATTGCTCCTAAGCTAGGAGTAACCGGTAAAAGTCTTGCCAGAGAACTTGAACTGACACTTGATGTCTCAAAGAAAAAAACTCTCAAAACTTTAGGCATTACAAATAAAAAACTCGGCCATACCGTTGAACATCTTCTCTCGCACAATGATTCTATACTAAAATATTATGTCTATGCCGCACTTTTTCTCTTTGGACTTATCTTTCTTGTAAGATTGGGGCGTCCCGACGGTGCGGATATTAAAAACCGCCGTGATTGGTATCCACGAACTCCATATATTCTTGCCCTATTATGTTCTGTAATAGTAGCCGGATTTCTACTCGGTAAATCCCCAAACCCAATGGAGGCAATAGTAAAAGTATTAAAATCTATGGTAGGACTTTATCCCGACCCAATAGTAAAAGTAATATCCTTCGGCTTCTTCATTCTTCTTGCCGTTATTGGCAACAAAATAATTTGCGGTTGGGCGTGTCCTTTTGGCGCCCTGCAGGAACTTATTTACAGCATACCTATTTTAAGAAAAATAAAAGAGAAAAAACTTCCGTTTATATTTACAAATATAATCCGCGCATCTCTTTTTATCGTTATGTTGTTTTTCCTTTTTGGAATCATTGGAAAAAGCCAAGGATTGGTAATCTATCATTACTTAAACCCTTTTAATTTATTTAATTTAACCCTTGAGACATTCAGCATTCTACTAACAGTGATTATTACCTTACTGTTAGCATTTATTCTCTACCGCCCATTTTGTCAATTCATCTGCCCTTTTGGATTTGTTTCCTGGCTCGTCGAAAGATTTAGTATTTTCCGTGTTCAAATTGACAAAGAAAAGTGTACAGGGTGCGGCGCCTGTATAAAGGCATGTCCTCTGGAAGCCGCAAAAGGCCGTGTTAATGGCAATAAAATGCCGGCAGATTGTTTTAGTTGCGCTCGCTGCTTGAATGTTTGTCCGTTTGATGCTATTGGATATACTTCTGTCTTTAAAAAAGAGAAATGACTAAAAAAGTTATAAGTATTAAGTAGTAAGAATTAAGTCAAAAAAACCGAGTACCACAATCTATCTTTAAATATAACTCTTTGACAGTGGTATTGATAAGTGGTAGGTTTTGAGAAGTATAAATAAAATAAAAGGAGAGAAGAAATGTCTACATCTACTATAATCCTTATAGTTATGGGTGTAATATTCGCAGGGTTTATTATATATAGATTCAAAAAAGGGAAGTGGCAAGAAGAAAAAGACATCCTGGGCTTACTAGTTATAATCTTCTGTTTAATTGCAGGATTAGTTCAAGTCGAGATTAAGTATGAAGCAATACATAATATTGAAACAAACATGAAAAAAATTAAAACGAAGATGGAAACAATCCAAGCAAACATAGCTATCGACAAAAGCAACATTTCAACAATGGAAAGAAACATACTTAATGTAGAAAAACACATTTCAGAAATGGAAGAAAATATACTTAAGGTAGAGGAAAATGTTAAAAAAATTGCTCATGCTACTGCCGGAATTAGTCGAGGAAACAAAGGCACTACAATTAATGAACCGCTTAGAGTCATAGTAGGCCCATAATAATAACCCAATCCATCTGATTTATTTCCCTCTACTTGCTGCTTCCTAATTAAATTCAATTAATCTTTAATCTGTGTAATCTTTTTTTATAATCTCTGTAATCAATTTTCAAAATACATATTATCCGCTATTAAGTAATTAAAATCCTTTTCCAGCTCATTGGTTTTGATGTGCTCGATTTTCTCGGCTAATTTTTCTGCGGTTTTTCGGCTATCCTTGGAAAGAAGCATTTCTCTTGCGCCTTCCAATGATCCGTTGCCTATTCTGACTATTTTTTCCTCGGCATCGGGTAAAAGCCCGATTCTTATAGCATTTTTGACATTTATATAATTGCCGAATCCGCCGGAAAGATAAATCTTATCCAAATCCTTAACATCTACACCATAATGTTTGAGCAAAATGAATTGGTCTACTTTTAATCCCGCTTTTGCATTAACTAATTGATAAATATCAGATTGGGTTAATTTGATTTTACCCGCCACTCCCGCCACTGAACATTTGGCGGGCAGGGAAGACTGGCGAGGCAAGTCGGTTACTTGAAAGTCCTGTTTTATTTTAGCGCTCTTATCCATAATCCCGCTTTTTAATAGTTCTGCCAATAAATCTATAAGCCCCGAACCGCACATTCCCACCGGCTTTTTGCCCCCTATCGTTTCATATATAGCTTTGCCATTCTGTATTTTTAGATTTTTTATCGCGCCTTCAATAGCGCCTGTTCCAGAACTTACATCTGCGCCTTCAAAAGCGCCGCCTGCGGGAAGAGTTGCGCTGATTAATCTTTTGGAATTTCCGAGTATCACTTCACCGTTTGTTCCTATATCAATAATCATACTCGGTTTTTCGTTCTTATAAATTCCCGAAGCAATAATGTCCGCCAAAGCATCCGCTCCCGCGTGTCCGCCAATTAAAGCGGCACCGTAAACTTTCGCCTTTGGAAATATTTTAAGCCCGAGTTCTTTCGCAGTTCTTACAATCGGTTCTTTATGGACAGGTTCATAAGGTCTTAGACCTAAAGAAAAGATATCAAGGCCGAAGAAGATATTTCTCATAGTTGAGTTTCCTACGACTACAGCTTCGTAGATATATGGCGCAAGAGTTTTAAATTTTTCAAGAGATTGGTTTATGCCGTCTATCACGCATTTCTGCAATTCGCGTATTTTTTCTTCTATTTCTTTGTCGGTGCGATAGGCAAGCTTCCTATCCCCTACTATTGCATATTCAATCCGTGAGATGACATCTCCGCCGTAAAGAATTTGCGGATTTGTCTTTGCTATGGTTTTGACGATTTCTCCTGTTTGAAGGTCAACTATCTGGAATACTATCGTAGTAGTTCCGACATCTACGGCAAGACCGTAGATTTTGCCTTTGTAATTATCTATTGCTTTCCCGTTGTGGATTACCCTGCCGTTCTTTGCAATAGTGAGAGGATTTAATTTTATCTTCTTTCCCAAATCCGTCTTTAAAATTTCATATTTGCCGAATTCTTTCAGAAAGACGGATATATCCGTTTGAGTTTTTTTTATTATTGTCTGACAAGCCAATCTTTCACCGAAAGATAATGAAAACTTTTTTTCGGATTTGGTTTTTTTATTAAGGTTTTCTTCGCCCTTGTCTACTCTGATAATACACTTACCGCATGTGCCTTTACCGCCGCACTGCGAGTTTATTTCAATACCTGCTTTTCTCAAATGCTCTAAAATACTAAGCCCTTTGTGTAAAGGAAATCCTTTCTTACCTTTTTTGTATTGGGGGAAATATATTTTATTCATTTTAATTTACATTATGTCATTGCGAGCGAACGTAGTGAGCGCGGCAATCTCGTCTTTTGAGATTGCTTCGTTCTCCTACATTGCATCGGAGTTCTCGCAATGACAGTTTCATTTGCTATTATACATTGTGAATGAATCAATTGAGAATGTTTATTGTTTAAGCAAATAATCCGCGATAGCTCTGTAAAGAGTGCTTACAGCCAAAATAGAACAGTGACAATGGTCTTTGGGTAAACCTTTTAAAGAGTCTATTACTTTTTTGGGGGATATACTTAGAGCTTCTTCAATAGTTTTACCAAGAGCAAACCGAGCCGTCATGGAACCACAAATTTTGGTTGCAATACAGCCATTTGTATAAAATTTTGCATCTTCTATTATGCCATCCTTGATAGTAAGATAAAATTCCATTTCTTCTCCGCAGGGGCCTTTAATACATGCACTGCTTGTGGGGTCGGTCATTCTTCCAAAATGTTTTAAGTCCCTGGCGATACTTAAGATGTTTTCCGGATATTCGGAATTTTCTTCGTTCATAATTTTATTTCACCCGCGCACCAGTCACGATGAGACATCGGGACGATGCGGGGTTTCGCTTTTAATCCTCATTTTTAAAGTTGGGAAAGCTTCACCCTATTCCATATATTAACAATATCTTTTGCTATTTGGTCATTACAAAATTCAACAAATCGTATTTATTTATGATAACTCTTGTATCCACACCAAAATGCTTGGCAACTCCTATAACTCTTTCCATGTCATATATACCTGAAAGAGAGGGTTCTGTAACCACCAGCGCAGTATCTACACCACTTCAAGAAGCGATTACAGGACACCCTATATCCGAGGCCCGTCAATTATTATATAGTCGGAACTTTTTTCTACAGCTATATCCTTTGCCTTTTCTCTTATTACAGAAACAAGTTTACCTGAATTCTCCTGAGCAATCCCAAGTTTTGCATGTACAAGCAGTTATCACGGTTTTACCTGTCCCGCCTTTACCGCTGATAACTAATCTCTCTCTCATTTTATCTACTCACAGTTATAATTTTACAGCCGCATTTTGCGCAGCCAAAACTAAAGGATATATAGTAGGAGCACTCGTTAGATAAGGATGTGTTGCCATTTGAAGGGTTTCCAGTTCCGCAACAGACATTCTTTTTTGGATTGCTACTCCGATAATATTTATAATTTCACCACAAGATATCCCGCCTGCTACCTGTCCACCTAATATAATTCCGGAATGTTTTGAAAATACTAATTTAACCCTAATTTTAGAAGCTTTGGGCATAGTGCCGGGATGCTTATCCATTGCTTCCGCAATCCCCACAAGAATCTCAAAACCTTCCTGTTGAGCAGTATTCTCGGTAAGACCTGCCGAACCTAAAACCAAACCGTTTATACAGGTAGAGTAGATAGCAATTGTACCCTTATTCTCGCGTATAACCTTTAAACCAAAAAGATTGGATCCGGCAATTCTGGCTTCTGCAGTAGCTGTAGAAGCCAGCATAACAGGAATATCCCTGCGGGTATAAAAATCCCTCTTCCCCGCGCAATCCCCCACAGCAAAAATACTGGCGTCATTTGT
>CAZNJA010000043.1:0-5775 GCA_964573245.1 uncultured bacterium | reverse complement strand
CATATACTCATCCACCCAAATGCCTTTGCCCTTACCTAATTCCAAACCGGCATTTACTGCTAAATCAGTTCCCGGCTCAGCGCCTATGCCAAGAATAACTGCATCAACTTCAATTGTGCTTCCGTCTGACAACACAGCACTTTCAACCCTGTCTGCACCTGAAAATTTCTTTACACTGACTCCTGTTAATATCTTTACTCCTTGCTCCCTCAATTTTTCTTCTGCCAATTTTCCAAATTCGGCATCAAAAGAATTAATCAACAGATGCGGAAGAAATTCAACCAAATATACATTTTTCCTCTGCATCTTTGAAAGTTCATCCGCAAATTCCACACCAATAAAACCACCGCCCAAAACCAAAACATTCTTCGCGTCTTTTATTTCGCTTATCATATCTTTTAGGCAGTCCATATCTTTATAAATGGAGAAAATGCCTTTTTTATCAATACCGGGAATTGGGGGTAAAACGGGCTTTGAACCAGTGGCAAGCACCAATTTTTCATAACTATAGCTTGCTCCGCTTTTTGTCAAGACTGTTTTTTTATCAGGTTCCACTTTTGTTGCCTGGTCTACTACCACTTTTATGTTGTTTTTCTCCAAAGCAGCTGTCCCCAGCATATTATCATCCGGACTTTCTAAACTTGCCAACATATAAGGAATCCCACAAGGAATAACTCCTTTGTCCACGCTCTTAATAATTAAAATTTGTTTTTCGGGATAATATTTACGCGCAGTCAAAGCTGTTACTATACCCGCAGGTCCGCCGCCTATAATTAAAATGTCTGTTGAATCTCCCATTATTGCTTTCCTCCTTTTGTGTTAATCAAAATATTTTTATTCTCTAAAAAAACCTTCCGCTTCCGCAAAAACCACATCCTGTGCATTTTTCTGGAACAATAAACGCTGATTTGCTACCGATATACTCATTAGTTTATTTTGGCTTTATTGTTTACGGGTTAACCCATTGACTGGCTAACTTATTTTTATTTTGACAGCCAATCGTCTTCAAACTGTTTATTCAACTTCAAATCAGGGTTCATTCTTTCAACTTCTTCTCTGCAGAACGAAAACCTATATTCATCACAGTAGGAAGTAATTATTTGATAAGCCCAATTTACCATCTTGGCTTTTTCCAAATACTCTTTGTTGTCGGGAGAAGTTTTATCAGGATGATATTTCTTCATCAAATCTTTGTATTTATTTTTAACTTCTTCCCTGTCGGCTTCCTCGCCCAACCCCAGTATTTTTCTTGCTTTGTCAACCGTCTCAAATTTATCCAATTCCCTACTCCTTATTATCTACACTCTTTAGTATTAAATCCTCCACTTTGCAATTTAATTCTCTTGCCACAGGAGAACACTTAACCTTAAAAAGAAAAAAAATAGGATAACTGCCACCATACAAAGATTCAAAATTACCCTGCCCTTTACTGATTATCATATCAACACTAAAGAAAATATCCTTAAATTCTTTAGAGCAGGAATCCAAGAAAGTTCCAGGCGCATCCGAACCATTTGATATTATTTGTGCATATTTGTCTATTCCAGCTTCTTTTGCGTCTTCCTCTAAAGCATCGTTTATTGCGGGGAAACCCCTCACCGCATAATATATTTTTTTATCCTTTGGTATTTCTTCGAGCAATACCCTGTCAAAAACCGTCTCGCCTGCATTATCTCCAAGATAAAGAATTACCTTCGCGTTTTTCAAATCTTTTTTAAATTTTTCATATTCAAAGACGGCAAATTCATGATTGGAAATATCTTGTAATGCTTTTTTTATAGTTTCTAAATCGTTTACGGCAAGGTCTATCACATTGCCTATAGTGGCTATTTTAATTGCAGAAGCTAATTTATCGTCTGCCTTTTCAACCTGCTGTTTCAAATAAGGATACATATTAAGCGCCAACTTTTGTGAATGCCTCTTAATTTCTTTATACGGGTCTTTGTTGGAAGTGAGTTTTTTTATAATTCTATGAATTTTTACAGCCATCTGCGGCGGAGAAGCATCAAGGGCAAAATCAGGAATAACGTTACAAACTTCGTTTATGATTTTCTTTTGCAATTTCTCATCGGCGCCTGTAATTCGCGTTGCTTCAATGGTCTGCCTTAAAAAACAAGGGATACAATCTAAATGAGTCTTCATTTTATAGATTCTTTTTTAGTTACGTTTTTGTTTTTTTAGCTCTTATTGAACATTTAACAACTTCTAAAATTTAATATACAACCTTTCACCTCATTATCGTCATGAATTAACTCAGTGTGAATTTCCCTTTCAAATTTGAAACCGGTTTGTTCAATTTCTTCTCTAATGTCTTGGTAAGAAGTAACATCTGTTTGCGCGATAAGATGGGTTGGATAAACTGAAAAGAGAGCATTCTGCTTAACAATTTCCCTAATGGTTCGATATAATTTTGTTCTGTCTTTTATAGTACTGCTATCATTTTTGCCCACCAAATGTATAACATCATAACACAGAACTGCATCAACCATATCCTTGTCTAAGGGGATTTTCGTTTCTTCATTTATTAGTTCAACATTTGTTATCTGCTTCTCTTTCAATTTTCTCTTTAGCTTATTCAAAACATTTTTATCTTTATCTACGGCATACACTTTAGCGTTTGAGCCTATCAATTTTGAGGCAAGGATTGTATAATTCCCCTCCCCCGAGCCAAAATCTAACACAGTTTGGCCTTTTTTAATGCCGACTTCTTCCAAAAACTTTTCACCCTTCTGCTCTATCCATCTTTTAATATTGTCTTTCATTTTAAATGGGCTATTTACTAACCAGTTTCAATATCAACATTTTTTTATCATACAACTCTTTGCGGGTTTTCCGGTAAATAATCAATAATTAATTTCCCATAAAGATGGTCTATTTCATGTTGTAAAACTCTTGCTAAAAGCCCTTTAGCTTTTATATACACCATTTTTCCTTTTTCGTTTAATCCTTTTACCGTGACTTCACAAAATCTTTCTATTTCAACAGAAAGATTTGGCACACTTAAACAGCCTTCTATCATTTTATCGGTCCCGTTTATTTTGATAATTTCAGGATTAGCTAGTTTTATGCTCTTTTCTCCAACTTCCGCGACAATCAATTTTTTGTTGATGCCGATTTGTGGAGCGGCCAATCCAATACCTTGAAAATACTTCATAGTAAAAAGCATTTTTTCAAAGAGCCCTTTCTCTTTATCAGTAATTTTCTCTATATCAGAGGAATTCTTTCTTAAGACTTCGTTAGGATCTTTTCTTATCTCTAATAGTTCCATAACGTTAATTTTCATTAGAGTATTAAATTTTCCCTCTTCTTCTCATAGTGTCTTTATCGCTCACTGGCTCAACTTCTTTCACTTCAGTTTCGTAAACAGACATCACATTTAAACCATCGAAATTCTTTTTTATTTCATGCAATTCTTGTTTAGATAAAGGTTTTACGCTACACGGTCTAAGAGGCGTATTAATTTGAATTTCGTCAGGATGAATTTCTTTCGCAACATTTGCAATTTCCGAAGCATGCTTCTTGTTCTGCTTTACAAACATAATCTGAAGTGCCAATTTCCCTTTATACAAACTTTTAAAATCTTTTATAGATTGAATAATGGCTTCAATTTTTATGGTTTCGGCAGGTTTATTCATCAATTCAAACATGTCTTTTGAAACGGCATCTAATTTAGCGATGACAAAATCCGCTAAAAGTAAATCTTTTTGAACATCTTCTCTGCGCATTAAAGAAGAATTGGTCAAGACCGCAATTTTCTCGGGTCTAACTCGCTTTACCTCTTTTATCATCTGCCCCAAATTTGCCGCCAATGTTGGTTCGCCTGCGCCGGAAAAGGTTATATAGTCTATTTTTAAGTCCGGCAGTAACTTCAATTCCTTTATTATCTCTTCTACTGGAATAAAAACTCTCCTTTTATCAGTCAAAACTTCTGTTTTACCAACCTGACAATAAGGGCAATCAAACGAACAAATCTTTTTGCCTGTCGATACGGGGTCTATCCCCAATGAACTGCCTAATCTCCACGAAGGCACAGGTCCGTAAATATATTTATAACTTTTTTTGCCCATTAAAGCCCTCCATTTATTGTACCATCAGGCATCATATTGTCGGGATGATACAAGTTTTTTTGTTCCATCTGGTACCTTTTACAATTTTTCCAGTTATTTTCAGTCTTACAATATTCATTTTTCCATTCTTCGCCCAGTTCCCCCTGCCTCTCAAACTTTCTTAAAGGGCAAAGGTCATACCATTTACATGCCATTTTATTTTAAGAAAATTTATTTTAAGAAAACCAACATAATTGAAGCAAAACTAATAATACAATTACAAACTTCGTTCATCTTAACTATTATCTTCTTTAATGTAGGGTTTGAACACATCTATAATAGAAATAGCTCCAATACTTCTACCTACAATTTTACCGACGTTAAATACTGCCAAAATAGGTATACTCATGACTTCGTATTTCATAGCAGTATCAGGAGTTTCATCTATATCGGCTTTGCATACGTTTGTTTTACATGCGTATTCTTTGGCTATTGATTCTACCGTTGGTGCGACCATACGGCAAGGTCCGCACCATTCATCATAAAAATCCACCAAAACAGGCAACTTTGACTCTAATACTTTCTGTTGAAAATTCAAGTCAGTTATCTTAATCTCCATTTTATACCCTCCTAATCTGATTTTTTACTTCTTCCCGCAAATAAAAGCGGAAATACGATATCGCTTACACAACAGGGTATCCAGACAGCAAGAAAAAGAAAGAAAAAAACGGCTACATACAATAACCAATTCAGTGTTCCTCCTGATGCCATAATAATATGAAACAATGATGCCCATGTGCTAAGTAAAACATGCCCAGCGTGTGGGAATTTCGTGGTTGGCCTAAAAGAAGCTATGGCTACACCTAAAATAGCCAAGGGGTTAACCAGCCACCATTTCTCAATAAATCCTAAATGAATTCCTCTGTTTGGCATATGAAGTAAAGTTTCCCCTATATAGGGAATAATTGAATCACTTATGGTGGCGATACCTACAGAACCTATATAACCGATGATAAGTAAAATCCAAAGATTGCATTTACCTCTTATGCATTTACCGCTTATGCGTTCACATGTATGGAGTTTATACATAGATGCAGTAACTAAGGCGCTCAAAACAACATGGATTGGATGAAGTATGTAAAAAATATTATGGGAAATTCGAGATGGTAAATTCCAAAATAATACCATAATAACTATTCCAGTAATTGCCCCAAAAGTAGTAAAAGGAGCATGAATTTTTAGTTCTTTAAAAATTTGTTTAAACATTACTACCTCCTTAGGAAATCATATATATCTATCCTTTATACTCTCTTCCTGTTTCTTCAACTATAGGTAACATCACATAATATATCTCTAACATTGCGCTTATTCCTTTGTCGCCGAGCTTTACTTAAAAGCACATTCAATCCTCTCTTAATTACTTTGTAAACCTTTTTTTCAAGTCGCATAGAATACTTTAATACCTCTATTTATCAATATATTTAATAGCATTATTAGGGCAAATCTAAACACAAACTTGGCAGTCCTTTACATATACCCTTTTTCCAGCAAGAGCGTATTAAACATCTCCCGTGAAGTATATACTGCTGCGGTTATCCTGCAGGTCCTCCTCCTACGATAATCACATCATAAGTATTATTATCCATTTTTCATTACTCCTTTTTCGTCTTGTTTCTTTATCCCCTCCAACATTACACAAATACCATAAATCACCTTTATATTGTTATCA
>CAZNJA010000042.1:0-11699 GCA_964573245.1 uncultured bacterium | reverse complement strand
TCCACTTGCTCTTTTTGGGATATCAATAGCTCAAGCGGTTTTCCCAACTTTGGCTTCTCATGCTGTTGACGAAGAAAGAGAGAAGGTAAAAAGTACTCTTCTTTATTCCTTAAAGTTAATAGGGCTTGTTATTATTCCTTCTTCTTTTGCTCTTATTGTCTTTGGCAAGCCGGTAATAAATATGTTGTTCCAAAGAGGTCAGTTTACATTTGCTGCAACCAATTCTACATATTTTGCTCTTATTTTTTATACAGTAGGACTGGCTTCTTTTGCGGGGGCAAGAGTATTAGCTTCTACATTTCATGCCCTGAAAGATATGCACACTCCTTTAAATATTGGGCTCGTAACGGTTGCAGTAAATATAGTCCTTAACTGGGTCCTTATCAAATCAATGCAGGGAGGGGGATTGGCCTTAGCTACATCTTTAGCTTCTATCCTTAATTTTATTTTGCTGATACATTATTTAAGAAAACATCTGGGCCAGATAAACATTTCTACTATTTATCCGTATATTTTGAAAATAATAATTGCTTCCTGTTTTATGAGTGTTTTTCTTTTGTTCGGAGCTAGTTACTATTATTCTATGGCTTTGAACACGTTAAGAAAAATAGTTGCAGTTTTATCAATAACAATAGTAAGTTCAGCCGGTTACTTTATGGCTTGTTATTTCCTGAAGGTTCCTGAGATTAGGTCTTTGAAGGAGTCGCTGTTGTGGAAATTAAGAAGAAGATAAAAACACTTCCTACCTCTAGCGGAGTGTATATCTTTAAAGATAAGGATAAGAATTATCTTTATATAGGCAAAGCCGAAAATATTAAAAAAAGAGTAAAGTCTCATTTCCAACAGTGCGGGGTTTTCGGCAAGGAAGCCATGTTGGCTAAAAAGACAAATTCGATAGATTACATCATCACTCCTAATGCAGTGGAGGCCCTGATATTGGAATGTAGTTTAATCAAACAGCATAAGCCCAGATACAACATAATGTTAAGGGATGATAAAAGTTATCCCTATGTAAAAATATCTTTACCCGATGAATTTCCAAGCATCTATATAACACGTGACTTAAATGATAAGACGGCAAAATATTTTGGTCCCTATACTGACACAAAATCCTTGAGAAGAACTCTTCTGCTGTTGCAGAGAATTTTTCTTTTCAAAACCTGCAAAAAAACAAAAATAGACGGCAAGCCGTGTCTTAATTATCATATTGCAAGATGCGTTGGTCCCTGCAGCGGAGAAGTTTTGAAAAAAGATTACATGGAAATAATAGAAAATGTTTCAATGTTTCTTGAAGGAGAAACGCGGAACCTACTCTCTTCTCTTAAAAAGAAAATGGATTTAGCAAGTGAATCCTTTGAGTATGAAAAAGCCACTAAATTAAGAGACCAAATGCAAGCCATCCACAAGATATCCTATCCTCGAGTAATATCTAAATTGAAAGGCGAAAGTCAGGATTTCATCGGCTTTGCACAAGAGAGGAATAAAGCGTTGGTTGCTTTATTGAAAGTGAGAAACGGGAAGTTGTCGGCGCAGGAAAAATTCAATCTAATAGCGGAAAGGAATTCCAATGCGGAAGAAGCGCTACTATCTTTTATAGAACAGTATTATTCATTGAGCTCTCTTATTCCCAACGAAATATTTGTGCCGGTTACTTTGAAAGAAAAAGACCTTTTGGAAAAATGGCTGAAAAAAACCAAAGGTAAAGCCGTGAAAATTTCCGTTCCTAAAAAAGGCGACAAGAAAAAATTATTAAAGATGGCAAATGATAACGCAAAATATAGATTAACGGAGCAAGTGGAGCTGAATCCTAAACAGGTGGACCTGTTCATTGATTTAGAAAAAAGATTGAATTTGCCTTCCTCTCCGTTTAGAGTGGAAGGAATCGACATTTCCAACATAAGGGGTAAAAGCGCGGTCGGAAGCGTGGTTGTCTTTGATAAAGGACTTGCCGCAAAAAATGATTGGCGAAAATTCAAAATTAAAAGCATCGATACTTTAGATGATTATACGATGATGAAAGAAGTTCTGGAAAGAAGATATAAGCGAATGCTTGCGGAAAATAAGTTGCCTGATTTGGTTCTTGTTGACGGTGGAAAGGGGCAGGTGAGCATAGCAAAACAAGTGTTTGGTGACTTAGGTATAGAGAATATTCCTATTATAGGAATTGCCAAACCCGTTAGAAACCCGCCTGCCAAATTTTGGCGGGCAGGTAAATTTCTAACGAGGTCAAGAGGTGAGAACAAAATCCACTTATCTTATTCATCCAAAACAATAATTCTCAATTCTCGAATAGCATCATTCCGTTTTCTTGCGCGTGTCCGCGACGAGGCACACAGATTCGCACATTCCTATTATTCAACCCTCAAACAAAAAGAAATAAAAAAAGCTACAAGGAAATAGTATTGTTTCTAACAAAACTTTTCGTAGCAGACTATTTCATTAAGCGATTTTCTTGATTTCGGTTTTGGTGAATCCGTAGGATATCCCAGTGTGAGGAGTTCGATGACTTTATAAGAAGATGGAATTTCCAAAAGTTCGCGCGCTTTATCCTGAAAAAACGAACCAATCCAGCATGTTCCCAGACCTTCTTCTACTGCGGCTAAGGTTATATGGTCTATTGCTATTGCCACATCAACAGGGTCGGTAGGAACATCACAGCGCATGTTATAGCCTGGTGTAAGCCCGACTGCGGCGATTACTACAGGCGCTTCACCGACAAACTGTTGGTTGTTAGCCACTTCGACTAATTTTTTGCGGGTTTGTTCGTCTTTTACAACTATAAGTTTGAATTCCTGTCTGTTTTTTGCGGATGGCGCTAATCTTGCAGCTTCCAAAATGCGGTTTAAAGCTTCTTCGGGCACGACTTTTTTTTGATAAGCCCGGACGCTTCTTCTTATTTTTATCGCTTCGTATATGTTCATAATTTACCTCCTTTGGTTTATATAAAAAATCTTAGGATATTCTATCATTTTGAGACTTATGAATTAGATATTTATTGGAAATTAGAAATTGGATATTGGAAATTCTTTCTTCGACTTTTATTCCGACTATATTACGGAAGATATTGTTTTTTTCTTCCATCTCCCCATTTCAAACCATATCATTACAAGAATTCCATGCACTGCACTTGCAAGCGCATTAGCCCACCAGATTCCGCTGACGGCTAAAGATGTGTGTTTAGAAAGCAGAATTGCCATTGGTATCTGAAATCCCCACAGTGAGAGAAGTGTAATAATCATTGGAACAATTGTGTCTCCTGCGCCGGCTAACGATTGTCCGAGTACTACACCCAAAGGAATAAATAAATAGAAAGGCGCTGTTACTCTTAAAAATTGAGTGCCGAACAGAATTATGTTCTCGTCATTGGTAAAGAGCTTGATGATTTGTGGAGCAAAAATAAAAAATAGAATTGCTACAAAAGCCATTATAATCATATCAGAAGTTGTGGCTGTCCATGCGCTTTTTTGGGCTCTCTTGGATTTTCTTGCTCCTAGATTTTGTCCTACTAAAGTTGAGGCAGCTCCACCGAAAGCAAAAGCAGGCATAAGTACAACCATTTGTAGACGCATCCCAATCCCGTAAGCAGCAATAGCCGCTGTCCCAAAACTTGCGATAATGCCCATCAAAACCACGCCCATTATGCTTCTGAAAAACATTTGAAGTGAAGCAGGTAGTCCTATCTTAACCATTTCTTTAAGGAACGTTAATTTAATTTTGAATTGCGAAATATGTATATGCACCTTGGAACTTCTTGTGGAAAGTAAAAAAAGCACTAACAAAGCAGGTATTGCTTGAGACAATACTGTTGCCAACGCCGCGCCTGATGTTTCCATTCTTGGAATTATGCCCAGCCCGAATATAAAGATAGGGTCTAATATGATATTTACAATGTTTGATAGAAACATGAATTTCATAGGTGTTACTGTGTCTCCTTCTGCTTGAAGAATGGAATTCCCGAAAAAAAGCAGAACCATTGTTATTCCGCCCACAAGAAGGATTTTTAAATATGAACTTCCAATTTTTAGAACCTCTGGACTTGCTCCTAATATTAATAATAGTTTATCTGTAAATAAGAGACCGACTAATATTGCTGCCAGCGCTATGATTAATCCAAGCACGATGGATTGGCTTGCTGCAGCGTCAGCGTTTTTTGTGTCTTTTGCTCCGACATATCGAGAAACAAGTGCCACCGTGCCTCTGGTTAAACCTATAAGCGTCGCAAAGACAACCATCATAATAGTTCCGCCAATTGCCACTGCTGCGATGGAATCTTTGCCGAGTTTTCCAACCCAGAACATATCGATTAAATGGAGAGTGGAATTAAGAATGGCTATTACCATAAGCGGGCCTGTTAAAGAGAGCACTTTTGGCAGAATAGGACCTTTGGTGAGTTCTTTATCCTGTTTAAATTTTTTTTTAATCATCTTGTATATTCTTACGTGCGGTTTTTGAAGAGATTGAATATTGAGGGCTGGCCCTAATTCGTTATGTAAAGTATACGAGGATTCAAGTTAGGTCCAGCCCCAATTTGGAATAACATTGATATTATTCACCTATCTATCTACGGGAACCTTTCTTTTTCTTCTTTGCGGTTTTTTTCTTTGTGGTTTTTCTCTTTTTTGCTACTTTCTTTTTGGCTTTTTTCTTTGCCATTATGTTATCTCACCTCCTCTCGCAGTATTATGAACTATTTAAAAAAATTATTCAATGTTTTTTTCTAAATTTTTTTCTGAAATATTAGTTTTTTCAACGCTTTCATTTATCCAGTCTAAATAATCTTTATTTGCGCCAATTATAGGTAGAGCAATTATTTCCGGAACATCGTAGCTGTGAAGCTGTTTTGTAACCCTAACAATGTCATTGAAAAATTTTAATTCCGTTTTTGCCGTAAGAAGAATTTCATTTGCAGATTCTATTTTTTCTTTCCACCAGAATAAAGAATTTATTTCTTTAACGATATTTACACACGCGACTAATTTTTCTTTAAGTAATTTATCCGAGATTTTTTGCGCTTCTTTTTCCGTGGGGACTGTGATAAAAATAATTATAAAAGAAGAATTATCCATTTGAAAATTCTTATATCAAATTTTCCAAACATCAGTCAACCTTTTGTGTATAGTTGAGAAGAAAATAATAAACTTCTATAATTAAATAATTATTGCATAGATTTTAGAGATGCAATGTAATAGTGTATACAAGGTTATTGCTAAACAGAATATTCAATTGTTGTGTAATGTCTTTTCTTCTGAGAACCTGATATTCTGGTAACTAGATAACCTTATCCGGGGTGTGGCTCAGCTTGGTTTAGAGCGCTACGTTCGGGACGTAGAGGTCGGTGGTTCAAATCCACTCACCCCGACTAAAGCAATAAGGAGGACGGATGAAAAGAATAGCGAAGATAAATAGAAAAACAAGTGAAACAAAAATAGAGATTGTTTTAAATATTGACGGAGAAGGAAAATCTAAAATTTCAACAAGCATTCCTTTTCTTGACCATATGCTTACTCTTTTTTCAAAGCATGGGCTTTTTGATTTAACACTCAAAGCAAAAGGAGATATTGGTGTGGATATACATCACACAAACGAGGATATAGGTTTGTGTCTTGGCGAAGCTTTAACAAAAGCGCTTAAGGATAAAAAAGGAATAAGACGATTTGCGTCCGCGTTTGTCCCTATGGATGAGGCGTTGGCGAGAGTTGTTATTGATATAAGCGGAAGAGCTTCGTTCCATCTTGATTCCGAAATAAAAATTCCGGTTCCTTTGGAAAAGGATAAATACGATTTGCCAAATTTAAAACATTTCTTGCAAAGTTTTGCCCAGAAAGGCGGGCTTAATCTTCATGTGTCTGTTTTGAAAGGCGAAGATTTTCATCATATTGCGGAATCTATTTTCAAAGCGTTGGGCAGGACGTTGGACGAAGCTACTATAATAGATAAAAGAATCAAAGGAATCCCTTCCACAAAAGGAACTCTCTAGAATTAAGTAGTAAGTATTCAGGATTAAGCAATTTGAAAACATTTCAAGGTTTAGAAGTTTGGAAGAAAGCGCATAGATTGGTTATAGAAATATATAAGGTAACAAATAAGTTTCCTTCAGGAGAAAAATTTGGTTTGATTTCACAGATGAGAAGAGCCTCAATATCTGTAGCTGCGAATATAGTTGAAGGATTTAAAAGAAGGTCTAACAAAGATTATCGGCATTTTCTTAATATAGCAGAAGGTTCTTTAGAAGAATTAAAATACTATCTAATTTTAAGTAGAGATTTGTCATATATTGAAAATGAAAAATTTGAAAAATTAACTGTTAATTCGGAGGAAGTAGGTAAGATGATTTATGGGTTAAGTGTTAAACTTAATACTTAATTCTTATTTCTTAATTCTTTTGTTATGTTAATAATTCCTGCTGTTGATTTGATGAACGGTAAAGTGGTACGGCTTACCAGGGGAGATTTTAATTCGAGTAAAATTTATTCCGATGACCCGGTTAAGGTGGCTACAAATTGGCAGGAAAAAGGCGCAAAACGAATTCATATTGTTGACCTTGACGGAGCAAAAACCGGACAGTGTCAAAATTTGGATGTTGTAAAAAAAATTACCAAAGGACTCAAGATTCCCGTTGAGTTGGGCGGTGGTATAAGAAATTTAGATGCAATTCAGAAGGTTTTTGACTCTGGGGCAAGATGGGTTATATTAGGGACAAGCGCACTTCTTGGCGAGAATTTTTTAAAAGAAACAGTCTCTTCTTTTCAGGACAGGATTATTGTTTCAGCGGATGTCAAAAACGAAAAAGTCTATGTAAAAGGATGGGAAGAAGGTTCTTCTGAAAATATATTCGATTTTTTAGAGAAGCTTTCCAAAGCCGAAATTTCTTCTTTAATAATTACCGACATTCAAAAAGACGGAACGCTTGGAAGTGTGAACGTAGAATTCTTCACCAAAATTTGCAAAGCAAGTCCTATTCCTATTATAGTAGCGGGCGGTGTTTCTTCTTTAGAGGACATAAAGCGTCTTTCTGCCGTGACGGGAATCGAGGGGGTTATAATAGGCAAAGCTTTATATGAAGGGAAAATAGATTTGGAAAAAGCGGTGAAGATGACTAATCTTAATATCGGTTGATAAAAGTTGCTTTGAAAGGAAATTTATGCCTAAAAAAAATGCACTTGTAATAGTAGAGTCTCCAGCTAAAGCGCGAACCATTCAATCCTTTCTAGGGAAAGGATATAGGGTCAGCGCGAGCATGGGGCATATAAAAAATTTGCCGGACAGAAAATTGGGGATTGATGTTGAACACGGATTTGAGCCCACCTACACTGTTATTAAGGGCAAAAAGAAAATACTAAAAGAATTAAAAAGCGAAGCCAAAAAATCTTCTCAAGTTTTACTTGCGGCTGATGCCGATAGGGAAGGCGAGACAATATGCGCTCATTTAGCCGAAGAAATAAAACCTGTTAATAAGAGTATTTCAAGAATCCTGTTCCACGAAATTACGTCTTCCGCGATAAAAGATTCGCTGGAACATATTACTTCGATAGACGAAAATAAAGTAGATTCAGGAAAAGCAAGGAGAGTTTTAGACCGACTTGTCGGTTATAAAATTTCGCCTTTGCTATGGAAAAAGGTAAGGAAAGGTCTTTCTGCGGGAAGAGTGCAGACGGTTGCTTTGAAAATCGTCGTGGATAGGGAAAAAGAAATAAATGCTTTTGTTTCTGAAGAGTATTATTTAATTTTCGGCAAATTTTCCAATCAGGGTGGCGAAGAATTTTCTTCTCAACTCAAAGAATTCAAAGGAGAAAAAATCACAAAATTCTCCAAAGATGAAGCACCTAACATAAAAACTGATGCCGAAAAACAAAATTTCATTGTCAAAAGCATTATATCCAAAGAGGAAAAAAGAAAATCTCCGGCGCCTTTTATAACGAGTTCGCTGCAACAGCAAGCGCATCGTGTTTTCAGGTTCTCTGCCCAAAGGACAATGAGAGTAGCCCAGCAACTATACGAAGGCGTTAATATCGGCGATGAAATTACAGGGCTTATTACTTACATGAGAACGGATTCTTTCAACCTTAGCAAGAGCGCTCAAGAAAAAGCCAGAGAATTTATTCTTAAAAAATTTGGCAAGAAATATCTGCCGTCCGCTCCTCCTAAATATAAAGCAAAGAAAGGCGCGCAGGAAGCGCATGAAGCTATACGCCCGACAAATGTGGAGTTTTCTCCCGATAAAATAAAAGAATATCTGGACCCTTATCAATTAAGGTTATACACATTGATATATAACCGATTTTTGGCTTCGCAAATGGCTCCGAAAATAACGGAAGTCACTATCCTAAAATTGGAAGGCGGAGATTATGTTTTCGTAACAGAAAGCAGAAAGACTAAATTCGATGGTTATACAGTTCTTTTCAAAAAGGACGAAGAAGAAAACGGCAGCAAAGAAACGAATGTTTTGCCTGTTTTGAAAGAGCAGGAAAAAGTGAATTTACTGGAAGTCGTACTTGAACAAAAATTTACGCAGCCGCCTCCCCGCTACAGTGAAGGAACGCTTATAAGAAAACTGGAAGAAGAGGGGATAGGCCGTCCCTCAACTTATGCTCCGATAATGAACACGATTAAAGACAGGGATTATATAAGAGGCATAAAAGGCGAACTTCATCCTTCGGAACTCGGCACGGTTGTAGTTGAACTGCTTATTGAAAATTTCCCGACTATTTTTTATGAGAAATTCACTTCGGAAATGGAGCAAAATCTCGATGAAGTAGAAGAAGGCAAGAGAAAATGGTCGGATATGGTAAAAGATTTCTATATATCTTTCGAGCCACTTTTGAAAAAAGCTTCGGTGGATATGAAAGATATCAAGAAAGAAAGAGAAATAATTACCGATGAAAAATGTCCCGAATGCGGTGGGAATTTAATAATAAAAGAAGGCAGGTTCGGGCAGTTTTTAGCGTGTTCTAATTTCCCCAAATGCCGATATACAAAACGGATGCTGAAAAAAGTCGGAATAAAATGCCCGAACCAAAATTGCGGCGGCGAAGTAGTGGAAATGAAGAATAAAAGGGGCAGGGTTTTTTACGGATGTAGTAATTATCCCCAATGCAGGTGGATCGCTTCATATTTACCGGAACAAAAAACAGAGGATACAGCTAAGGCAATAGATGCCGGAGAACATACAACAGAAAACAAATAAGTTTTATATGCTTTCATAATTTAAAAATAATGGAGAAAGAAAAAATAGAGCAATTTATAAAGTTTTTGAAAATTGAGCGGAATTTGCCGCAGAACACTTTGATAAGTTATAGAACCGACCTTGAACAGTTCAATAAATTTTTGAGTGAGTATTATCCGACGGTAAAATTACAACAAATCCAGACTTCGCATATAAGAGATTTTTTAACGACTCTTCATAGTGATGGTTATAGTTCAAGCTCTATGGGAAGGAAAATTGCCGCTCTTCGGTCATTTTTTAAATTTGCTATTAGAAACGAATTTATAAGTTCCAATCCTTGTTCTCTTATTTTCAGTCCTAAAAAAAAAGGAACTTTGCCTGAACCAATGAGCGTTCAGGAAATCGAAACAATTCTTTCTTTACCGGGAAATGACCACTTAAGTATAAGAGATAAAGCTATGTTGGAAACGCTGTATTCGACCGGAGTCCGCGTTTCCGAACTTGTCGGAATGAATATTGACAGTATAGATTTCGTGGGCGGAACTGTAAAAGTAAAGGGAAAGGGGAGAAAGGAAAGAATAGTTCCGGTCGGAGATAAAGCGCTTGAAGCGCTAAGCAAATATTTCAATAAAAGAAATTCTTTCTTCGTTTCGGTCAGAAATGATTTGAGTGTAAATAAAGAAGCATTATTTTTGAACAATTGGGGCGGGAGACTTTCTACGGAAAGTGTAAAAAAAATTGTCCATGATTATATAAAAGAAGCGGCAATAAAAAAGAATGTTTCCGTTCATAGTTTCCGTCACAGTTTCGCGACCCACCTTTTGGAACGGGGTGCAGACCTTAGGGCGGTGCAAGAACTACTTGGGCATGCTTCTTTATCAACTACACAAATTTATACGCATTTGACAACTACGAGACTTAAAAAAATATACGATAAAACACATCCGAGGGCTTAATTTCACATAAGGAGGTATTATTATGACAGATAAACAATGGCAGGATTTATTAGATATTATTAAAGGAAAGATTTTAAATCCTCTTCCTACTGGTTTTATAGTGGATTGCCCATGGCTGCCTAACTGGTATGGGAAGCCAATATTGGATTATTTTACGAGTGATGAGGTATGGTTAAATGCAAATTTAAAAGCAGTTAATGAATTTAAAGATGTTATATTTTTACCTGGCTTTTGGTCGGAATTCGGTATGTGCACGGAACCGTCCTCATTTGGAGTAAGATGTGTTTTTCCGGAAAATGAATTCCCGCATGCTCATAAAACAATTCGCTCTGCGGCGGAAATAGATGAACTCGTCATCCCAGATCCAAAAACGGACGGCCTTTTGCCTTTAGCGCTTAACCGTTTAAAAATTATGCAGCCGAAAATTGAGGAATCCGGGCATAAAATCAGGTTTGCAGTGGCGCGAGGCCCGTTGAATATTTCCAGTTATCTGATGGGCGCAACGGAATTTTTAACGGCTATGATGTTGGAACCGGATAAAATCCATCTGTTGTTGAATAAAATTACTACTTTTTTGAAAAATTGGTTGCAGTTGCAAATGAAAACGTTTCCTTCCATCGACGGTATATTCTTATTGGATGACATCATAGGTTTTATCGGCGAAAAGGAATTCAGGGCTTTTGCTTTACCGTATTTCAAACAGTTATACGATGCCGATGTGTCCGTAAAATTTTTGCATAATGACGCGCAATGCGGAGTATCGCTTCCCTTTTTGCCGGAAATAGGAATTAATTTATTCAATATGGGTTTTGATACATCTATAAATGATTTAAAAAAATCCACACAAAATAAGGTTGTTATGCTTGGAAATATTCCGCCGCGTGATGTATTGGCAAGCGGGAGTGCAGACGATGTGAGAAATACGACTCTCAAACTTTTGGATTCTTTGGAAGATAAATCAAGAGTTATATTCTCTTGCGGCGGAGGTATGCCTCCGGCTGTTTCATCGGAAAACATAAAAACATTCTTGAAAACAGTTAGAGATTATAAATAGATTAATACAACTAATACTACCTTTTACAACAAGATATTTTATGATATCATACCCCTTCCCGAAAACAAGCGAGGGATATTTAAAAATAAATAACTCAATAAACAAAGGAGGTTTTTAAAATGGTTAACAGAAAAGCTTCTATGCCGTTTTGGTGTGTTGGCAATCCGGTCGGAGACCCGTTCGGAGGTTCGGTTATGGATACACTTAGTTCCCTGGAAGTAGGCGATATCCTTTGCTGGGCTAAAAAAGAGAAACTTATAGATTATACATCTGCTCATGATGATGACCTTGTTTCATGGGACCCGAAAAACCCAGAGGATGATTTGGACCCCCAGAGTGAAACATCCCAAACTTTGAAAGTGCTCAAGGGAAAGATAGACAGTGTGGGTCTTCCACTAATGATGGTAACCTGTAATCTCCACTCAAATTCTATATTCCGTAACGGTGGTTTAACCAATCCTGACCCTGAAATAAGGATTCTTGCGGCGAAAAAAGTTATGAGAACTTTGAGAATTGGCAATTTCTT
>CAZNJA010000041.1:0-11899 GCA_964573245.1 uncultured bacterium | reverse complement strand
GACAAAAAAAGCAGCAATAAACGCAGGATAAGCAATGGCTCCCCGCACCTGTCTGATTAAAGCAACTTGATCTTCCGTATAAGAAGCGAGTTCAGCCATAACTTTCGGCAAATTTCCGGATTCTTCTCCTGTAGCTGCCATATTTATAACTAAAGACGAGAAAACGTTGGAATATTTTTTCAAAGCTTCGGAAAAGCTGTGTCCACCCTCTATCTGATTTGCAAGATCCGCTACGATTGCACTTAAATTTACACTTTCGGATTGATCGGCAAGGTCTTTTATAGCATTTACTATCGGAACACCGGCTTCCAGCATCGTGGCAAGCTGTCTATAAAAAACCGACAATTGGCCTAATTTAACATTCCCATATTTAGTCTTTTGTTGTTTGGCTTTTACTTGTTCTTTTCCTTTTGCCGTGACAGATACTACGGTAAGTCCTTTTCCTTTTAACAAACGCACTACTTCATAGGAAGACGCCGCCTCAACTGTTCCATCTGCTTTTTTACCTGATTCGCCTTTTGCGGAATAATTAAATATTGGCATTTTAAAAATTATAGATTACGCAGATTATTAAGAAAAAAGATTACAGAACTTTCAACATTAATCATATTCTAAATTAATCATATTCTAAATATTATTATATTATTCATAGGTCAGCGTAGAAGTCAACACGTCTTCCAATGAAGTTATACCTGCAAGAGCTTTTTTAATGCCAGCTTCTCTTAATGTAACCATTTTCTGCTGTTCTTTTGCTATGTTTTTTATTTCTTCCTCGGATTTACTGGCATTAATGGCTTTTCTCACTTCGGGAGTAATTTGGAATAATTCATATAACCCTACTCTACCTCGATAACCCTTGTTGTTACAATCCGGACACCCTTCTCCTTTATAAAACGTCACCTCTTTTCCTTTTACATTAACATCTTCGGCTATTCTCCTTAGAACTTCTTCCGAAACTTTCTCGGGTACTTTACATTTTGGGCAGATTCTCCTGACTAACCTCTGTGCAATACTCAATCTTAAAGCCGATGAAATCAAGAAAGGCTCTATGCCCATATATGCTAATCTCGTAATTACAGAAACCGCATCGTTTGTATGAAGAGTGGAAAAAACCATGTGTCCTGTAAGAGCTGACTGTATTGAAATCTCTGCGGTTTCCTTGTCCCTGATTTCTCCCACCATGATAACATCAGGGTCCTGCCTTAAAATAGTCCTTAAACAACTGGCAAAAGTAAGTCCAATATTCGCCCTTACTTGAATCTGATTTATACCTCGCAGTTCATATTCCACCGGGTCTTCTACCGTAATAATATTTTTCTCGGGAGAATTTATATAGTTCAAAGCCCCGTAAAGAGTAGTTGATTTTCCGCTTCCCGTAGGACCGGTAAGAAGAATCATTCCATATGGAGAAGATACCGCCTCTTTGAATTTTCCCAATTCATTCTTATCAAAACCCAACTCTTCAAGACCCATAAGCATCGTCGATTTATCCAATAACCGCATTACTACTTTTTCGCCATAAATAGTAGGAATAATTGAAACACGTATATCGACTTCTTTCGCGCCTATTTTTGCCTTAGTCCTGCCGTCTTGAGGAAGTCTTCTTTCGGCAATATCCAGATTGGAAATAATTTTTATACGAGAAACAATTGCAGGATATGTTTTCTTTGGAGGAGGAGGCAGTTGTCTCAAAACACCGTCCACACGGTTACGGACAAAGATTTCTGTTTCCGCAGCTTCCAAATGTATATCGCTGGCTCTTTCCTCAATTGCTCTAAAAAGAATAGAATTAACATATCTAACAACGGGAGGGTCTTTAACCTGAACTTTTAATTGAGCCAAATCCACGTTTTCCCGTTCTTTGGCTTCTTCGGCTTCGGCGGAAAAACTTATATCTTTCAAATCGGGAATATCGGCTACCATATCGCTTTCCCCGTAATATTTTTCGATGGCTTCGTTTATTTCCTTCCTGGTAGACAAAAGCGGAATTATCTCATATCCCGTGTTACTCCTTATATTATCTATTGCAACTATATTCGCCGGTTCCGCCATCACAATATTGATATAAGAACCTTCGTGCGATATGGCAATAACGCCGAAATGCCGAGCCAGTTTTTCGGGCACAAGTCGAACTATTTCTTTTTCTATCTCTTTGCTGTGCTCAGACAAGAATATAAAAGGAAATCTTCTTATCAGATAAAAAATTTCTTCCACGTCGCGGGGAGAAGCCAACTTCATCTCCAATATCACATCTTTCAATTTTTTGTTTTGCTTCTTGGCTTCTTCCTGGGCTTTTTTTATATTCTTTGCATTGATAATGTCGCGGTCTATAAAAAGCGCCTGAACGTAACTGTCTTCTATCTCCGACTGAATTTCAAGCGCTTCTTTGAGTTGGTCGGAAGTTATAAGCCTGCGGTTTACAAGAATTTCGCCTAACTTCTGCTTTTCTTTCATATTAGTAACTGTTTTTGATTTTCATTATATCATTCAATTCCTTGATTTCAAGAAATCACGCAAATCAAATATATTTGTGATACTGTATGATTGGCGATGAGATATCGCCAAGCAGCCCCTTAATTTCAAAGGGCAATGAAGTTTTTGAGTATTACAGAAAAGCAGGTAGCAGAATACCAGATTGCTTCTTTTTTTGTTTTTCCCTTCTAAACCATTTGATAGTCTGACACTTCCCGCAATTTTTCGATAAACTAATATCCTTCCTTCACCAAATTACATATGTAATTCTAAAATATCTTTATCTTTCAAGATATAACTTCTCTCGACCCTTTGTCCTGAATAGTTTCCTTTGTCCCAAAGACGCGCAAATTTCAAATTTGCAAAATCCTTATGCACGGCAGTTGCGACTTCATATACACTCGCACCCCTTCTCATGATAAAGGGCTCGCCTTTTTCAAAGGGCTCGCCAGGTTGTTTGGTATATACTCTTATGACTTCTAATGCATCAAAAATTCTCTGCTGTAAGCCCGCCCAATTTGCTTTTAATGCAGAAATACTCAAAATGGAAATAAAATCAATCCTATATAATTCATTCAACACGTTAAGCCGCGTTGAGGTTTCGGGCAAATCGCTTTTATTCCCTATAAGCATACACTTTTTAGAAAGAAACCCTTCAGTTTCATCATTTTTAAGTGATATCGATTCAGACTTAAGTATTTCTTTGATCTCTTCCACCTGTTCTAAAACATCCTCTTGAGACAAATCAGTTACCAATAACACCATATCTGCTTCTCTAATCAGGGGAAATAAGTACTTTTCCGTGAAAGTCTTTGTTATTGAGGGCGTATCAATAAGTTGGATTTTAATATCTTCAAACTCCATCATGCCCACAATTGGTCTCCTTGTGGCAAAGTGGTAAGAAGTTACGGGAGAATTAGCATTTGTTAGGCCTGATATAATCTGCGATTTCCCAACATTTGGTTTGCCCATCAAGATTACTTGTCCTGCTCCTTCTTTGTCTATGTGAGATAAGGAATCCGTTTCTTTCTTGGCAGATTTTTTCTGACTAATTTTGTTCAACTTGGAAATTTTTGTTTTTAAGTCTGCTTGGAGTTTTTCGGTTCCCTTGTGTTTCGGCATAACAGCCAACATCTTTCTTAATGCTGCTACTTTTTCCAAGTATGTTTTGGCTTGTCTGTATTCTTTTTCTGCCTCGTGATATTGAGGATTTAGATTGGCTGGCATATTTACTCCTATAATTAAATATCACCTTTCCAAAGGGAAAATCAAATATTAAAATTGCTCATCCTATTCTCCAAAAATTTTCTTATTCAATTTAGCAATTTTATCTTCTACGAAAATTCTTTCCTCTGGGAATTCAAGTAGTTTCATATATATGTTTTTTGCTTGAATAAGTTTCCCTTCTTCTTCAAAAATCTCGGCAGCTCTTTTATAGGAACTTACAACTAACTTGGTGTAAGACGGGTATAAATACGCAACTTTAAGGTATTCAAAACAAGCGCGTGAAGAATCATTTAATTTATCCAAGGTCTTGCCTATTTCGTATTGACAATTAGCTTTTAGGTGCTTCGAAGCGTTTGCTGAGTCTATAGCTTGTGTTAAGTAATCCAAGGCCTCGTGTAATTTTTGCATATTTTTAAGCGAGATCCCCGCTTTATATAAAGCTTCCGGAATGAGTTGGTTATTCGGATAGTTTTGAATAAAGGTTATATAGGCATAATGGGATTTTTCCCATTTCTCCTGCATATATAGACACTCAGCCATTCGGAAAGATGCATCCTCTTTTTCCCACGAGTCTGTCGTAACTTTTGAGAACGCATCTATTGCCTCTAAAAAATTTTGTTGATGATAATAAGTCCACCCTATCCAATAATGCGCTTCAGATGACAATTTATGCCCCGGCATTTTTTCCGTAAGTAGGTTAAAATACTTTCTCGCCTCATTGTAATCTTCCCTGCCGTAATAATAATGGGCGATTTGCAGGTAAACTTCTGCTATAAGTTTGCCGCTGGGGAAATCCTCCATATATTTTTCCAAATAGTGCAGAGCTTGCGCGTCATCTCCTACTTTAAAATAAGTTGACGCAATCGAGTAATATGCTTCTTCTTTTCTTAACCCTTTTGCATCAAAACCGAGAAGTTTTTGAAAAGTATTTTTTGCTTCGACGAAATTTTCAAGATTATAGTAACAATTTCCTATTTGATAAAAGGCTTCTTCGTAAAACCGGGTGTTTGGGAAATCCCTTAAAACTTTTTGGTAAAGATTTATGGCTTCTTCATATTCACCTTTGCTGAAATAGCACCATCCAGTCCAATATATTACCTCGGGAATAATAGTTGAACTTTGCCATTTTTCCTGAATGCTTTGTAAAATATAGATAGCTTCGTTGAATTTTCCTTCCTGATAGAAACTTAAGGCGGTTTTGAACGTTGCATCCACAACGATTGGATGGTTGGGAAATTTTTCTTCTATATCTTTAAAGTACTTTCTAGCGCCTGAAAAATTCTTTTCTTCTAAAAAAAGCTCGCCCAATTGTAAAAGAGAAAATACAACCAACTTGCTTTGTGGATATTGCGAAACTAAATTTTCAAGGGTAAGCAAAGCTTCAGAGCGATTGTCTAACGTCTGATAACAAATGGCTTTTTGGAAAAGAACATTGTCCATGTTTTTCATGTCTGGGAAGTTTTCTGCAACCCAGTGATATTTTTCCAAAGCTCTTTCGAACTGACCTTGTTTTAAAAGAGTATTCCCCGTCCAGTATAGGATTTCAGCATTCTTAGGATGTTTTGGACATTTCTCACCAAACAGGGAAAAAACTTCTTCAGCACTCTTATATTTTCCCTGCTTGTAGAAACTAAACCCCAAATCCATTAGCACATTGTCTATTTTTTCATAATCGGGATACTCTTCTTTTATTTTTGAATAATATTTGACCGCTCCATGGAAATCATTTTCCGAATAGCATGAAATAGCCAATTGGTAAAATGCTTCCGCTATCAAATTGCTTTCTGGAAATTCGTTTATAATGCGCTGAAGTGTTTGAACGTTTTCTTCCTTTTCCCCAACTGTTCTGTAACAATCGGCAAGAACAAGGAGGGTTTTATCAACCCACTGACTGTATTTATATTGCTTTAACAATCTTTCGTATGTTCTTATTGCTTTGCCAAAATCCTCTTTCTCCACATAGACCGCGCCGGAATAATAAAACGACGACGGGATTACATCACTTCGAGGAAATTTGCGCGCAAGGTATGAAAAAGTCTTCAAACTTTCATCAAGATTGCCTTCTTTGAATTGGCAAAGGCCTATGTTGTGTAAAGCAAGCGGCGCGAAACTGCTTCTGGGAAACTGTGACAAAATCTCATGGTAATACTGCTTGGCTTTCTCCCAATCTTTTATTGAAGAATAAGCCTTCCCTAAGGAATAAAGCGCTTGGTCCACAAACGTTTGTTCTTGTAATGCCTTCGTAAATTTATTGATAGCTTCGGGGATATTATTCTCTCTATAAAAAATATCCCCTGATAGAATGTTTACCGAAGGCAAAAGCACTGAATCAGGAAATTTACCCATGAAAATCTTTAGTGTGGAACGGGCTTCGGTAAATTTTTCCTGTTGTAATTGAGCACAAGATAAGCCGTAGTAAGCATATTCTATATATTGGTTTTCGTGATACAACAAAATTACCTTTTGAAAAATATCTTCGGCATCTTTAAAACGTTTCTCTTTTATAAAAGCTTCCCCAAGCCAATAATAAGCATCGCCGACAAAACCAGAATCGGGATGTTTTTCTATAAACATCTCCAACGCATTAATAGCCATAGCGTATAAACTATCATCATAAAATTGTTTGGCTACTAAAAAGTCTTCTTTTTCGTTTGCATAAAGACACAACGAAAAAACAAGAACAAAAACCAAAATGGTAATGGCTATTTTATCCTTCATGTCTGCGTCAGTAATTTTTAATACATTTAATTCGACATTTCCTTTAAAACTTTTCCAGTATGCGATTTTTGGCACAAGATAATTTCTTCAGGTGTCCCCTGCACTACTATCTTACCGCCTTTGTCGCCTCCTTCAGGCCCCAAATCTATAATATGGTCGGCGGTTTTTATCACATCCGGGTTATGCTCTATAACTATCAATGTGTTTCCTCTATCCACCAGCCGATTCAAAACTTTAAGCAATTTGTCCGTGTCTGCAAAGTGAAGCCCTGTAGTTGGCTCGTCCAAAATGTATAGTGTACTGCCTGTGGCTACTTTACTTAATTCTTTTGCAAGCTTTATCCTTTGCGCTTCCCCGCCGGAAAGAGTTGTAGCCGATTGCCCCAGTTTTATATATCCAAGCCCTACGTCGTTTAAAGTTTGCAATTTTCTTTTAATAACAGGAATATTTTCAAAAAAATTCAAGGCTTCTTCAACGCTCATGTTTAAAACTTCTGCAATGTTTTTACCTTTATATTTAATTTCTAATGTCTGGCTATTATATCTTTTCCCATTGCATGATTCACAAGTAATATATATATCGGGAAGAAAATGCATTTCAATTTTCAACAATCCTTCTCCAGCGCATTGTTCGCATCTTCCCCCTTTCACATTGAAAGAGAAACGTCCCGGTTTGTATCCTCTTATCCGGGACATTTTTGTT
Organism: uncultured bacterium; assembly: GCA_964573245.1. GTDB lineage: Bacteria > CAIJMQ01 > CAIJMQ01 > CAIJMQ01 > CAIJMQ01 > CAZNJA01. The sequence goes on along the minus strand of CAZNJA010000041.1, from coordinate 4,780 downwards.
TTGGAAAAAATTTCTCTTATAGGGCCAAATGTATCCGTATAAGTTACCGGATTTGAACGAGGTGTCCTGCCGATAGGCTCCTGCGTGATATTTATTACTTTATCGATTTTATCGCAGCCTATTATTTTATCGTGCTTGCCGGCTTTTATCTTCGAATTATAGAGTATTTTTGCCAAACCTCTATACAGAATTTCGTCCACAAGCGTTGATTTGCCAGAACCCGAAACACCCGTTACGCAGGTAAACAATCCAAGCGGAATCTTTACATTTATCTTTTTTAAATTGTGTTCCTGCGCGCCTGAAATTTCAAGATATCCTTTTTGGGCAGTTCTATGTTTTGACGGGACAGGAATAATTAATTCTCTTTTTAAATATTTACCCGTTAAAGAATTTTTTGCCCGCATTATTTTCTGAACCGTTCCCTGTGCCACGATTTGCCCCCCATACTCCCCTGCTCCAGGACCCAAGTCGATTATATGGTCGGCGGATCTTATAGTGTTTTCATCGTGCTCGACTATGATGATCGTGTTGCCCAAATCGCGCAGATTTTTCAAGGTACTTATCAATCTGCGGGTATCTCTTTGATGCAGCCCTACGGTGGGTTCGTCTAAAATATACAAAACTCCCACCAAGGAAGAGCCTATTTGAGTAGCGAGGCGCGTTCTTGCGGTTTCGCCTCCGGAAAGCGTTTCGGCTTTTCTGTCCAAAGATACGTAGCCAAGTCCCACATTGAACAAAAATTTCAGCCGAGATTTTATTTCCTTTAATATTTGATGAGAAATCAATTCTTCCTGAGAAGACAACTCTAAATTCTCGAAAAAATTCAAAGTCTCCTTTATTGTCAACCGAGTAACTTCGGTTATGGATTTACCTTTAATCTTCACCGATAATGCTTCTTTTTTCAGTCGCTGCCCCTTGCACTCCGGACAAGTTTTTAACAATATATATTTTCTATAGATTTCCTCTTTTACATATTCTGAATCGGTTTCGCGGTATCTTCTCTCTATATTTCCTATAACTCCTTCAAAAGTGTCTTGATAAGAATGCAGTTGTCCTGCTCTCTCAACATCAAATTTTATTAATTCATCACCTGAACCGTATAGAATTATCTTTCTGATGTTTTCCGGCAAATTCTTGAATGGTGCGTTCATGTTGAACCTATAATGTTCCGACAATGACTCAAGTATGCTGAAAAAATACCTGCCAACGGAATATTTCCACCTATGCCTTTTCGTGGTTACGGGATTATCCCATGGTTCCATGGCTCCCTCGGCAAGAGATTTGTTTTTATCGGGCACTACCAAATCGGCATCTACTTCCATCTTCTCTCCCAACCCGTGGCACACTTGACAAGCACCGTAAGGAGAATTGAAAGAAAACATTCTGGGGGTAATTTCAGGATAAGATATCCCACAATTCGGGCAAGAGAAACTTTGAGAAAAAAGTCTTTCCTCTGGCTTCTTCCTGTTATTTACCGTTACGAGCACTAACCCTTCAGCCAATTTGAGTGCTGATTCGACAGAGTCCGTAATATAAGGTTTGTTGTCTGGTTTTATAACCAATCTATCTACCACAACTTCAATATTATGCTTCTTGTTTTTATCTATCCTTATATTTTCTTCCAAGTCGTGGATGATTCCGTCTATGCGAACCCTCACATATCCTTCTTGTTTTATTTTTTCCAAAAGCGCGCTATATTCGCCTTTCCTGCCTCTTACAAGCGGCGCAAGAACTTGTATTTTTGTTGAAATAGGCTCCTTCATTATTTTTTCCACTATTTGGGATGGAGATTGGCTCTGTATTTGTCTTGCGCATTGATAACAATAAACCGTTCCGATGTGAGCAAAGAGTAATCGCAAGTAATCGTATATTTCTGTTATCGTTCCCACAGTAGAGCGCGGGTTATGCGAAACGGGTTTCTGCTCAATTGCTATTGCAGGAGAAAGCCCCTCGATATAATCTATGTCGGGTTTTTCCATCATTTCCAGGAACTGTCTAGCATATGCCGAAAGCGATTCTACATAACGTCTCTGTCCTTCGGCATAAATGGTGTCGAAAGCAAGTGACGATTTCCCGGAGCCTGAAAGACCCGTAACTACGACCAGTTTATTGCGGGGAATGTCCACATTGATGTTTTTAAGATTGTGTTGCCGAATTCCCCTTATTATGATTTTTCCTTTGCTCATAGATATAAACAAAACAATAATATGATTAGGGAGATTACCGGACTCCGACGTTATTCCTGTTACTTATCAAATTATCTACGGGGTTGTGGGGTGCAGGGATAAAAAACCTTAGGAATCGGTACCTAATCATAAGTTTTGTCAAAATTCCTTTGCGAAGCGAAATTTTACCACATAAATCTAAGTTAATAAAATACATATATAAGCCATATCCGCCTATCTGTTCCAACATAACATCTTAGCAGGTAGGGAACCATCTTTTTCCATGTTTTCGAGCACAACTTTTGTGGCATAGGACAAATTGTCTTTTGAATTTTTATAGTATATATGCCGAAATTCCTCTTGCAGAAATTAAACAATCTTTTTTGAAATTTTCCGGGTAAGTCGGGTATAATCTACTTTAGATGCAAAGGGATAAAAAAATAAACCGCAAAAAAGTGTTCACTCCATCAGAGAAAAAATCTCCGGAGGGGTTTACCCTCATAGAGCTTCTTGTGGCAATAATTATCGTAGGGGCTTTATCGGCAATGGCAGTGCCTATATTCAGGCAAAACATCAGAAGGGTTATGGCAACAGAGGGACATGCCATGGTCGGAGCCATAAGAACAGCACAAAGAATATACTTTGCAGAATATAACAGATACACGAATAATTGGGCGGATTTAGAGCAAAATATAGATATCAACAACAACAAATATTTTAAAACGATGCCAAGTATACTCGCCGGCGGGACAGGACACGAAGCCAACTTTACCGCTACCATCATTGGCTCAGGCGACGCTGCAGACATTAAAATATCTATAAACCATGAAGGAGTTATAACCGTAACCGGGATATAAGCAAAACCGCCTATATCGGAATCGGCAAATAACAATAAAAGATTTGCAGAAAGCGTCAGTTATTGTAAATAGTGGAAAATTTCAATTCGCCTAAAAATTCCAAAGCTATTCCCTTATGGTCTGTTTTAGATTTTTCCACCCTGACAACCTTTCCCTGAGCCCTCAATACTCTAAAATCGACTAAATCATTAACAGGTAAATTAAAAACCACTGTAGCATCCGTGTCCAAAGGAAGCTCTTCTTCGCTTTTATAATAGACACCCCCAGCACTTACATTCAAACTATTACAATTTTTACTGGACATTATGCCGTCTTTATTTACCCATTGAAGATACATGGGAAGAGCCAAACTTAATCTTGCGTGCTTTCTGCGTTCCTTAAATGATTCCTGCATATCCTCTCTGCTTTTAAGTTCCATATTAAAAATTTTGGAAGTCTTCGTTCTGTAAATAATGTCAAAAATCGGAATAAAACGCAAAGATGAAAAACAATTTAGGCTATCTTATATAAAAAAAAACCAAGAATCAAGCCCGCCTGCCAGTCAGTATTTAGAGGGTGAAGTTAATGCTGATTACAAGCATGTCTACTTTTGGAACTTCGATGTATTTTTTAGTTTATCAATAAAGTTGTCATATTCTTTTTTATTCACGGGCAACTTAACAGGCACTGCCTTTGCACCCGACATAATTAAAGCGTTGACAAATTTAATCGACCCCACGCTGTCTTCGCCGGAAACAAGAAGCGGCTCTTTATATAATACATGTCTTGCGAAGTTTTCTATGATTTCGGTATACGCAGTCATGCTTTTATTTCTCTGCACAATTTCTATTTTTTCCTCTTTGACTGCGGGTGGGTTCCATAATTCTTTCGACCTCGAAATATACTCCGAAATAGGAGGAGTAAAACGACAAAACCTCAACTCGTCCCCTTTCAATACCAATTTTCCCTTGTTTGCTACCAATTCTATGTGCAAACATCCCCCCGGCTCGCAAGTAGTCGTATAATAATGTCCCCATGCTCCGTTTGGATATTCCAAAAAAGCAGAGACTTCATCCTCGGCTTCAATATTATGAAATTTCCCTCTTGTTTTCACCTCAACCTTCTTCGGCAGCCCGACCAAAGCGATAAAAATATTTATGCCATGCTGTGCCTGATTTATCAAAATTCCGCCGCCTTCGCCCCTCCATGTCCCGCGCCATGCGGCGCTATCGTAGTATGCTTGAGTGCGATAAAAAACAGTATCAATAAAAAGAACTCTCTGAATTTCGCCCAAAATTCCGCTTTCAACAATCTCTATGGCTTTTTTAACGGCAGGAGATGTTCTCTGCTGATAGATTGCCGAGAAAACTTTCTTGCTCTTTTTTGCGGCTTCAAGCATCCTGTCTGCGCCGGACACCGTTACAGCAATCGGTTTCTCGCAGAGCACATGCAAATTGTTTTCAAAAGCAAAAATGCAAATTTCAGGATGGAACCAATGAGGAGTAGCAATCAACACCGCCTCACAAAGCCCGCTTTTTATAAGTTCTTTGTAATCGGTAAAATATTTTACCTCAAATTCTTCACCGGTTTTTTTTGCTGTTTCTTTATTAATATCACAAACACAAGTAAGTTCTGTTTCCTCCAAAGACTCAATACTCTTGCAATGTGAATACCCAATCCCTCCGACCCCAATTATCCCTATCTTTAATTTCTTCATTAATTTTTTTCTTTTTACAATGACTTTACACTTCCATATCTCTATCCAACACCCTATATTGG
>CAZNJA010000040.1:0-12197 GCA_964573245.1 uncultured bacterium | reverse complement strand
AGGAACTTTGTATAACTGGGTAAGTCAAAGGAGAATTCCCTTTGTTAAATTTGAAATGGTAAGATATTGACTTTCGTCAAAAAATGATATACTTATTAGAAACGAAGAATAACGAAAAAAGAGAAAAAATAACGGTTCAGTCCATTCTTCGAAGTGCTGATTAATAAAATACTTATGGAATTTGCGCCTGTAGCTCAATTGGATAGAGCGACGGACTTCGGATCCGTAGGTTGGAGGTTCGACTCCTCCTGGGGACGCTGATTTTTTATCGCTGGATGTGAAAAAATCATAAAAATTAAAAATGCAAAATCATAGAATATTAATACTAATTTCAATTTTCCTTTTAACCTCTTTAATAGGATATTGTCAAGAGTCATCCCTTCAACTTACCATCAAATCTGATAAGGAAGTGTATGGGGTGGGAGATGAGATAAAACTTACTGCAGAGATTAAAAATGTTAGCGATGAAGTTGTAAAATTTTATATGAATGCTAATGAGAATGTTAGTTTTTACATAGTTATTAAAGATAATAACGGAAAACATTATCCTATAGAAGGTGTCCAAATAGAAGCAGGCCCTACAAAACTGATTTCTCTAAAGCCCAAAGAAATGCTACAGTATTCTTTCATCGGAAAAATTTCGAAAAGAACAGGATATATCCCGCCACCTGATAAAACTCCCAAAAAAGGAGAATATATTACGGTTTACGGCACTTTTATCCAGCTATTATCAAATCGTTTCTATTTAGGTGACAACAGTGCAAAATGTAAGATTCAAGTGCTTTTTAGAAGTAGTGCTGAAGCTGCAGAAGAACTCTCCGGATTTTCCTCAGAAGAATGGTTTGAATTTTTAAAAGATAAATGGCAGGGCACCCTTACTTCCAACCCCATCACCATAGAGGTAGTGGAGAAGAAAGGTATCTCAAAAGCAGAGATTTTAAAGATTGCCCAGATGATATGTAAGAAATCTGGATGGGAATGGAATAATATTAATATTTATGACGAAAATAATAGATGGCATATAGTTACTAAATCTTTGCAAGATGGAGATAAAGTAAGAATATTCATAGATAAATATACAGGCGAGGTATTAAATGTGTTGTATAATTTTGAATGAAATATATAGAGAAAGTAAAACAGGCGACTTTTCTAATTCGTTGTAAAACTAAAAAATTAGAATTATAGGTTGAGTAGTTCCTTTGCCTTATCTACGGCAGATGCCGCATCCGGTGCGTAGCCGTCGGCGCCTATTTCATCTGCATATTCCTGGGTTACGGGTGCTCCTCCTACCATGATTTTTATATTGTCTCTTACGCCCGTTTCTTTAAAAGCATCTATTACTTTTTTCATTGCCGGCATACTTGTGGTAAGCAAGGCGCTTAAACCTATGATTTGATTACCTTGCTTTGCCGCTTCCACAAATCTTTCGGGTGCCAAATCTATACCCAAATCAGTTGTTTCGAAACCTGCACCTTGAAGCATCATTACCACTAAATTTTTGCCGATGTCATGCAAATCGCCTTTGACGGTGCCTACGGCTATTTTTGCTATCGGCTGAACGCCGGATTTCACAAGCACGGGTTTTAACACATCCATTCCTCTATGCATTGCCCTGGCCGCGATTAAAACTTCGGGAACATAAACCTCGTTATTTTTAAATCTTTTACCTATAACATTCATTCCCGCTATTAATCCATTGTCCAATATTTCTTTGGGGGGGATGTTCTCATCTAATGCTTGTTGAATAAATTTTCCCACCTCTTCTGCCTGCCCTTTAATTACGCCATCTGCTATTTTTTGCAAATCCACCATCTCCAAAATCTCCTTTTCTTCGATAATCTCTACGGGTTTTCCCGACTCGTAAAATACCAAGAAATTCTCTTAGGATAATTTCTCGGAACTCGTCGGGATAAATAGCACTTCATTTAAAAATTTCGTATATAATACATTATTGAAAGTGTTTTGTTAAGGGAGGAATTTTACGGTATGTTAGAGACGGGAAAAGTTATAAAGATAGAAGGAGATAAAACAATCATTAATTTAAGCACAGGCAAACATTGCGATAAGTGCAGAATTTGCATCGTTGGCAATGGGGGACAAAGAACTCTAATAGTTGGCAATAATATCGGTGCGAAAATCGGCGACAGGGTAGAAGTTTTTATTCCCGATGGAATGATTTCCAAGTCGAGCTTTTCGGTTTTTATTTTGCCGATAATGGCTTTTTTGGTCGGATATTTTTTTGCATGGTTTTTTAGCCGCAGTGAAACGTTGTCTGTCGTTGCGGGAGCCATAACTTTTGTTCTGACCTTTTACGCATTGTTTATATACGAAAAAAAGTTGAGCCAGTTCAAAAAAGACACACTGCCGTATATTTTAAGGGTTTTGGAACATGGGAAAAACAAAGAAAAATAGAGTGAAAATAATCGTTGCTAAAAATGCAGGGTTTTGTTTCGGAGTGAAAAGAGCCATAAAAATAGCTCTCGATGCGGCAAAAGGCGGCAAAGTTTATACGCTGGGTGCTCTTATACATAATCCTCCGATGGTGGAAAAGATGAGAAAAGAGGGCGTTATAGCCGTAAATAATTTCAAATTTCTAAACAATAAAAAAGTTATTATCCCTTCCCACGGAATTTCGCCTTTAGTCTTGAAAAAAATAAATGTGGAAGAGATTATTGACGCAACGTGCCCATTGGTAAAAAAAGCGCGCAGAGAAGCTATAAAACTTAACGAAATATGCGAGCAGTTGATAATAGTCGGAGATGAAAAACATCCTGAAATTCGCGGGATATTGCCGTTTTTGCAGGGTAATGTCATCGTAGTTAAAAATGCCGCCGAACTGCCAAATAGAACTTTTGGCTTTTGTGGAATAATGTCTCAAACCACCATGAGCAAAGAGATTTTTCAACAGGTTGTTTCAAAAGCAAAAAAACAATCGGAAAAAGTAAAAATAATTAATACTATTTGCGATGCTACGAGAAAAAGACAATCGTCCACGCTCGAACTTTTAGGAAAAGTTGACGTAATGCTTGTGATAGGCGGGCATAACAGCGCAAATACACGCAGGTTGCTGGAGCTTTGTTTAAGAAACAAAAAAACAGCATATCAGGTTGAGAGCGTAGATGAACTTAAAGCAAAATGGTTTAAGGATTGTAAGAAAGTGGGAATTACTGCCGGTGCGTCCACGCCACTCTGGATGATTGAGAAAATCAAAGAGAAAATCTCTAATCTTTAATGCGAAAACTGCCCAAAAAATTTTATCTTCAGGATGCTCTAACTCTAAGTAAAAAACTTCTTGGCAAATATCTTGTACATGAATCACCTTTAGGGAAAACAGTAGGCAAAATAGTGGAGACGGAAGCATATTTGGGCGAAGACGACCCCGCTTCTCATACCTACGGGGTAGGTATGACAGAGAGAACTAAAGTTCATTATAAAGAAGGCGGATATGCATATATCTATCAGATTTATGGAGTGTATTTCTGTTTTAATATTGTATGTGGGAAAAAAGGGGAGCCATATTGTGTCCTCATAAGAGCAGTTGAACCGGTAGAAGGTATCGAAATTATGGAAAAGAGGAGAAAAATATATTCACTCGACAATTTTCGTAATCTTAGCAATGGTCCCGGGAAATTATGTCAGGCAATGGGGATAACCAAAGATTTATATGGCGAGAACTTGTGCGGGAATAAACTCTATCTACTTAAAGGAGACAAAGTCAACCCTTCTCTTATTATTTCTGCGCCAAGAATTGGGATAGATTACGTAGGTGAAGCCAAACACTATCCTTGGAGGTTTTTTATAAAAGGAAGCGGATTTATTTCCAAAGTAAAAACTTAATTTTTTGGTATTTTAAAAACATATAAATATTGTTATGATAAGCTTTCAAAATATAAGCAAAGGAGATTATTCATGGAATTAGCTTCAAGAATATTTTATTTTGCATTATGCTTTTGTGCGTTGTCGGTTACCAACACAGCATTTGCTCAGGTCAAACTCCCGCGTTTGGTAAGCGATGGCATGGTTCTGCAGAGAGATACCAATGTGAGAATCTGGGGATGGGCAAGCCCGGGTGAAAATATAAAAGTGGATTTCATAGCCAAATCATACAATTCCAAAGCTGATAAAAACGGTAAGTGGGAAGTAATGCTTAGTTCAATGAAAGCCGGCGGCCCTTACACCATGAGAATAGAGGGAGAAAAAAACAACATAACCTTGAAAGATATTCTTGTTGGTGATGTTTGGGTGTGTTCTGGACAGTCGAACATGGACATTACGATGGCCAGGGTAAAAGACCGTTATTCTGATGTGATTGCAACTTCAGAAAATCCGTATATCAGGCGGTTTCTGGTTCCCATGGTATATAATTTCAAAACACCGCAGCAAGACCTACAATCGGGGAAATGGGAATCGGTAAACCCCGAAAGTGTCCTTAATTTTACAGCCACAGGTTATTTTTTCGCAAAGGCATTATACGAAAAATATAAAGTTCCTATAGGCCTAATCCATGCGAGCGTGGGTGGGTCTCCGGCCGAATCATGGTTGAGTGAGGGTGCCCTAAAAGAATTTCCCGAACACATGCAGACAGTACAGAAATTAAAAGAAGATAATTATATAAAAAGTGTGATAGATAATGAACAATCTGCTACTAATTCTTGGTATAGGAATGTCTATGGGCGTGATGAAGGATGGTCCAAGGGTGAAAAGTGGTTTGATGTAAATTATGAGGCTTCAGATTGGCCTTCCATGGAACTGCCGACATACTTTGCAGATGAAGAATTGGGGCGCATAAACGGTGTTGTGTGGTTCAGAAAAGAAATCGATGTTCCTGCTTCAATGACAGGCAAGCCTGCAAGAATTGAGCTGGGAGCTATTATAGACAGCGACCATGTTTATATTAACGGCAAGTTAGTGGGAACAACTTCATATCGTTATCCTCCGAGAAAATACGATGTGCCTTCGGATGTGTTAAAAGAAGGTAAGAATATCATTGTAGTAAGAGTCATCAGTAATGCAGGCGACGGCGGGTTTGTAAAAGGCAAGCCGTATGAATTAACTGCGGGAGGGCGGAGGATAGACCTTAAAGGCAAGTGGCAGTACAAGGTAGGCTCTGTTGTAGCAGTTCCTGTTCCCGGGACTACCTTTTTTCAGTACAAACCATTGGGTTTATATAACGGAATGATTGCGCCGTTGCTGGATTACACAATCAAAGGAGTAATCTGGTATCAGGGCGAATCCAACACAGGCAGGACCCTTGAATATCAGAAACTATTTCCCGCGCTTATAGTTGATTGGAGAAGCAAATGGGAACAGGGAGATTTTCCGTTTTTGTATGTTCAACTGCATAATTTTATGCAGGCGCAGGAACAACCTTTCGAAAGCGGTTGGGCAGAGCTTCGGGAAGCCCAGCTTAAAACACTTTCCGTGCCGAACACGGGAATGGCTGTTGCAATTGATATCGGCGAAGCAAATGACCTGCATCCTTCGAATAAACAAGACGTAGGAGAGCGGCTTGCGCTTGCGGCTATGAAAGTTGCTTACGGAGATAAGAGAGTAGTTTATTCGGGACCTATTTACCGATCAATGAAAATAGCTCGCCTCGATGCGACCGAGTCGCAGCGGGAAGGCAATAAAATAATTATCTCGTTTACAAATACAGGCGGCGGTTTGATTGCCAAAGGCGGCGAGCTTAAGCAATTTGCAATTGCAGGCGCCGATAAAAAGTTTGTCTGGGCAAATGCAAAAATAGAGGGGGATAAAGTTGCGGTTTGGAATGACGCAATATCTAAACCTGTAGCAGTCCGCTACGCATGGGCTGACAATCCCGAAGGAGCGAATTTATATAACAGGGAAGGGTTGCCGGCTTCGCCCTTTAGAACCGATATTAAAACGGATGCCCAATCTTCCGATTTTCCGCCCCAAAATGTGACCGATTATCAGGACAGAAACCAGATGCTCACCCAGCTTGGAATTTCATTCCCAAAACTTTCTCCGAAGCAGGAAGACCCTAATGCTCCGAAAGGCGCATATCCGCAGGACAAAGAAAAACCCGAGGGCAATTGGACAGATGAAGAGAAGCATTTTGTTGCAAGGTCTAACTTTGGGCTGTGGAGCAATTATGATGATACCCCCGCCGGATTTTTACCGGGCAAGGAATCATGGAGAGTAGGGTTGTATACACCTATTGACCTGTTAAAGATGAAAAACGGAATGATTATAAAAACACCCGACGAATGGTGGAACAAACGCCGCGTGGAAATTTTAAAAGATCTTCAGGAAGAACTTTGGGGTGTTGTCCCGCCCGGAGATATTCTCCCGAAAGTTACATGGTCGGTTACTGCTTCAACAGGTGAAGACAAGGGTTTTGCTTATAAAGAAAAAATGATAACCGGAATTGTTGATACATCACGCTATCCTGAAGTCAGGGATATTCCGAAAATCTCAGCGGTTTTAAGAATTCCTGCAGATGCAAAAGAGCCCGTTCCGGTAATGGTTGTTATTAGTACATACAGTTGGGGCGAAAAGTGGAATCCTATGGATGTGTATTGGGAAGTTTTTGCCTCTCGCGGATGGGGAGTGTGCATTTTTGATTCCGACAAGCTACAGCCGGATAACGGCGCTTTTCTTACTAGTTTCATTATAGGCTTATGCAACAAAGGCAACTGGCGAAAACCGACCGACTGGGGCTCTTTGGCGGCATGGGGCTGGGGTGTGAGCAAACTAATTGATTATTTCCAAACCGACCCTGATGTTGATGCTACAAAAATCGCAGTTACGGGGAATTCGCGTTACGGTAAGGCGGCTCTTGTTGCTATGGCTTATGAACCGCGCCTTGCTATTGCATTCCCGAGCTGTTCGGGAAGTTTGGGCGCAAAAATGAACAGAAGGCACTGGGCGCAGGATTTGGAGCATTCATCATGGGACAAGGAATATCACTGGGTTGCGGGAAATTTTTTCAAGTGGATGGGGCCGTTGGAAGAGGGGAAATATCTACCAAGAAAGATAGAATTGTGTCCTGTTGACGCCCACTCTCTACTTTCGCTGTGCGCGCCTCGTCCGGTATTTATTAACGGCGGAACATTTGATTCCTGGCCCGACCCCTACGGTATGTATCTTACCTGTGTCGGCGCAACCCCTGTTTACGAACTGCTTGGGAAAAAGGGGCTTGTAATGCCGGATGAAAAACCGAAAGTTGATGTCGGATATATTTCGGGCGATATCGCCTATAGATACCACGACGGCGGGCATACGGACGCCCCCGATTGGCCTGCATTTTTTGAGTTTGCCGGGAAATACATTAAGATAAAAGACTGAAAAAAACACAGGTAATAGAATATCGAAAGAATTTTAATGAAAAAATTGTTTCTTATATGTATTGCAATCGTGTTCCTGTGTCCGTTTTTGAAAGCCGATAACGTTAAAGAAAAACCCATGACACTCTTTTATGATAAACCAGCCGTGGAATGGGTGGAAGCTATGCCGATAGGCAATGGGCGGCTCGGAGCGATGGTTTTTGGCGGGGCCAAAGATGAAAGAATACAGTTCAACGAAGATACTTTTTGGGGTGGCTCGCCGTATAATCCGGTAAATCCTGATGCTCTTGAAGCGCTTCCGCAGGCAAGAAAGCTTGTCTTTGAAGGCAAAAATGCAGAAGCTCAGAAACTGATAGACGAGAAGATGATGGCTGTTCCTTCCTATCAGGCAAAATATCAACCGGCAGGTGATTTGAAATTATTTTTCCCGGGGCATGATAAAGCCACGGAATACAAACGCGAGTTGGACCTAGATACTGCTGTTGTTACTGTTGAATATAAAATAGGTGAAGTGACTTATAAACGCGAGATATTCAGTACCGCGGTTGACCAGGTTACAGTTATTCGGCTTACAGCCGATAAACCCGGCGCGATAAATTTCGAGGCGATGTTTGATGCTGTCCAGGATAAAAAGGATATAGAAATTAAAGACGGCTGCCTTTCTCTTCAGGTTTACGGGGCGGGGCATCATAAGCCGCAGGGGGTCTTAAGATGTCATTCACGGTTAAAAGTTCTTGCCGAAAATGGTCAGGTTAAACTTGAAAATAATAAGTTTTCTGTAAAAGATGCGGATTCTGCTGTTTTATTTCTGGCTTCTGCAACCAATTATGTGAATTATGAAAATGTAAGCGGAAATCCCGAAACAATAGTAGAAGAGCAGATTGAAACTGTTTCCCACAAACCTTACGAGAAAATTTTATCGGACCATATCAAGGATTATCAGAAGTTATTCAACCGTGTTCAACTTGATTTAGGAACTACGGATGCTGCCCAATTGCCGACTGACCGGAGAATAAAAAACTTTGCATCAAATAAAGACCCGCAACTTGTCGCATTATATTTTCAGTTTGGCCGTTATCTTCTTATCTCTTGCTCAAGACTGGGCACTCAACCGGCAAATCTTCAGGGCCTGTGGAACGAAAGTATAGACCCACCCTGGTATAGCAAGTACACGATTAATATAAATACGGAAATGAATTACTGGCCTGCTGAGTCAACAAATCTGTCGGAATGTCATGAACCTCTGTTTGCGCTGATTGGGGATATATCCAAGACAGGGCAAAAAACCGCTTCTGTAAATTACGGTGCGGGAGGATGGGTGTGCCATCACAATACCGACCTGTGGCGGGCGACCGGCCCTATCGATAAAGCTTTTTGGGGGTTCTGGCCGAGCGGAGGAGCATGGCTTTGCCAGCATTTGTGGTATCGTTATGAATATACGGGTGACAGGGAATTTCTAAAGGAAGCATATCCTATCATGAAGGGCTCGGCTCAATTTTTTGTTGATACGCTCGTTGAACACCCCAAATACGGCTGGCTTGTTACCTGCCCCTCAATGTCTCCTGAAAATGCGATGTTTGATTGGGTAAGCACTTGCGCCGGCCCGACTATGGATATGCAGATTATCCGTGATTTATTCAATAATTGTATTAAATCTTCAGAGATTCTTGATATTGATTCTGAGTTTAGGAAATTACTCAAAGATAAGGTTGGAAAACTTGCGCCTATGCAAATAGGGCAGGCGGGACAATTACAGGAATGGCTGGAAGATATTGACCTTAGTGTGCCGGAGAAAGAGCATCGTCATGTTTCGCATTTGTACGGCCTTTTTCCTTCCAGTCAGATAAATAAATACGATACCCCGGAACTTTTTAATGCGGCGCGAAAAACTCTTCAGCTGCGCGGTGACGGCGGAACAGGTTGGTCTAAAGCATGGAAGATAAATTTCTGGGCGCACCTGCAGGACGGCGACCACGCTTATAAAATGCTTTCAAGCTTAATTTCAACAGGCACTTATCCGAATATGTTCGATGCTCATCCTCCTTTTCAGATAGACGGAAATTTCGGCGGGACAAACGGAATCTGCGAAATGCTTATGCAGTCCTACTCGCAGATAAAAGACGGTCGGCTATGCGGTGAAATATATCTTTTACCTGCTTTACCTTCGGCACTTCCGAGCGGTTCGGTGAAAGGTCTAAGTGCTCGCGGCGGGTTTGAGGTTGATATAGAATGGAAAGACGGAAAATTGCAAACAGCGGAAATTAAATCGCTTTTAGGCAGTCCCTTGAAAGTCCGATATGGCGATAAAGTGATTGAAACAACACCCCAAAAAGGCAAAACATACCGCTATAATGACGAACTGGAAACTACTAACGGAATGCAGTCGGAAACTTCCATATAGATAAACGGTATTAAATCACCTTTGCTGTCCTGCATATTCAGGTAAACTATATTCGTTATTTTTCCCGTAAATTCTATTTCTTCTCCCCATTTTAATTCTTTCCACTGGGATTGATATTCTTCGTTTATATGGAATTTAGCAACGGAATATTTTGTTGTATCATCGACTATTTTAAATGCTTCCACAAAGTTTGGACGACCGGATTTATATACGGATTGTAAAGTTAATTCCCACTTTATGCTCTTGTTTACTAAATTTTCCTTAAGATTTTGTACTCTTTCCTGCAAATTAATTTCGTCAACGAACCCCAATTGACTATATACTTCTGTGAATTCTATAGGATTATTTTCTTTTTCGGCAAATGATATTAATGGCAATGACAATATCAATATGCTCAATATTATCTTAAGTTTCATTTTTATTTTTCTTCTTACAAATAATGTAATTCTGACAGTATAAGATAAAGGTCAAGATTTGGCCTCTTTTTTTTCACATTGATTTTTATCTTCGACCACCAGGGCAAAGAACCCGAGAAAACCAAGAAAGCCAAGAGCCGGAATGCCATGAGTCAGGCCACCGACCAAAGAAGGAACAATAATCGAGATAACCAGAATTGGAACACGTTCTGTGGGGATTGCTAACTTTGAACCAAAGAACGCCTTGAAAAAGCGAAAGTAGGCGAAGAAACTCAGATAGCTAAAATAACTCCAACTGAAATGCTCAGGATTGATAAAGCCTGCAAGCCCGGCAAGGCCGAGAAGTCCAGGAAGACTCAAGCCTATTGAAACACGGTCAATTATCGTGGCTAC
Source organism: uncultured bacterium (assembly GCA_964573245.1). Taxonomy (GTDB): domain Bacteria; phylum CAIJMQ01; class CAIJMQ01; order CAIJMQ01; family CAIJMQ01; genus CAZNJA01. The sequence continues at coordinate 1,677 of CAZNJA010000040.1, read as the reverse complement.
TCTTTCCCTATTCATGTAATCTCACCTCCAATCTTTTCCCAACCTACCAATTAATAGACGAAGTTCGTAATTTATAGTTCTTAGAGAAAAGTTTCTTTCTCTTTATTTTTCATAATAACATGTATTATACAACCTAAATAACCTGACAAGTACTGTATTGCCCGCCCCGAAAGCGTTCGGGGCAAGACCTGACCCTATTTATTGTCTCAAAAGGAATTAAACCTCTTTTTCAGTGGGATTTTTCAACCAAAACATAGGAATAACCGAAAGCCCCGTCACAATACCGCTCCAGAGAAAAGGATAATCTATGGAATGCCTGCTAATTACACCGGCAATCAAAGGCCCGAATATCCAGCCAAGCCCCTGCCACGAAAGAACCATTCCCACGTCAAGCCCTCTTTTCCCGTCCCTTGAATAATGCTGAATAAGAGTACTGCGGGCTGGTATCCACAAGCTCGCACCCACAAAATCATGCAGAAGCCACAAAACAGCAGCGCCAATAAAATACGAAGGAATAACCGTAAGAGACGTTAGAATACCCTGAACCAGAATAAAAATAATTGTAGTCATTTTTAAATTCCACTTCACGACTTTACCTACCATAATCATAGGAAGCCCCAAACTCAACCTGTGAAAAGCCACAATAACCGCAACCCACGCAATGGATATTGAAAACTTATGAAGAAAGAACAAAGGTGCTATAAAAGCATGGCTCATACTAACCCCCACCCCCAAAATAAAACCTGAAACAGCCATAAGAACCAAGGGCTTAGGCAACCGATGCCTGAAAGGAGATGACCAGTAAAAAGAAGTCAAAGGAACGGGTTTACCTTCCCGTAGAACTTCCTCACTACCAACCTGTGCGTGTTTTTCTTTGAACTTGAACACGAACAATATCAATACCAAAAACAATACTACCGAGGGAATAACAAAAGACCATTTATACCCCAATTTTAATAACAAGACTCCACCTAAAAGAGTACCTATTCCCTGAAAAGTGGCGCCAAAACCCCATACCCACGAAAACAAATGACGAAAAGAATCTTTCCACTGGTCAAAAACCAACAACTGTTGGAGAGTCTCCTGCATGGACTTGGCTATTTCCCTGAAAGACCTTAAGAGAGCCTGAAAAAGAACATTTGGAAGAAAAGGAGTTAAGAAACTGGACAAAGCACAAAGAAAAAGTGACAGGGAAAATACACGCTTTCTGCCAACCAAATCAGAAATATGCCCCGAGTAAGTCCTTACAAAGAAAAGGAATATCGCGGAAAAAGAAAATATAATACCGATATTCCCATACGATATGCCTGAATGGTCTAAAAATAAAGGCAGGAGAAAATCATACAGCCCTATGCTCAAACCAAAAACCGCGCTGACAATAGTAAGTAAAATCATAGGGGGGTAAGTTTATAGGAAGAAGGGAGATTTGTAAACCCTATTGGGTTAACTTAATAGTCGCAGCGGAGTCTAATAACCAAGATACCTGCCCGCAAAGATTGGCAGGCGGGCAAGAAACAAGAAACAAACAAATTCCAATAGCCAAATTCCAAACTTAGAAACAGTTTTATATTTAGGTTTTGGCATTATTTGTATCTTGTATCTTGTTCCTTGTATCTTTCTGCTATCTTGCGTCTTGTTTCTTTTTGCTATCTTGCGTCTTGTTTCTTGGTATTAATT
>CAZNJA010000039.1:0-12228 GCA_964573245.1 uncultured bacterium | reverse complement strand
CCGCCTTTTGCGGCTTTGATAATAACCGGGTAACCAATCTTTCTAGCAAGTTTCAAAGCTTCATCTTTATTATTTACAACATCTTCACTTCCTGGGATTATAGGCACTCCTGCTTTTTTCATAATTTTGCGTGCCTGGACCTTGTCCCCCATCAATCTTATCGCTTCCGCAGACGGACCTATAAAAGTTATATTACAGGAAGAGCACACATCCGCAAAATGCGCATTCTCTGCCAAAAATCCATAACCGGGATGTATAGCTTCCACATTTGTTATCTCAGCCGCGGAGATTATCGCCGCCATGTTAAGATAACTTTCCGAAGCAGCCGCAGAACCTATACATATAGATTCATTGGCAAGTTTGGTATGAAGAGAATCTTTATCGGCTTGAGAATATACGGCTACCGCGCGTATTCCCATTTCGCGCAGAGTCCTTATAACTCTTACGGCTATCTCTCCCCTGTTTGCTACAAGTACTTTTGAAAACATTTTTTTATTAAGTAATGATTAAAGAGCAACAAGAAGTAAAAAATAAAAATTTTCCCCTTTATCTGCTTCCTTTTACTATCTGCTTTTCTATATCGTGTGGAAGTTCTACCAAAAACAACGGCTGTCCAAATTCTACCGGCTTGCCGTTTTCCGCCAAAACTTTTACAATTTTACCTTTAACATCCGCCTTTATCTCGTTCATTATTTTCATTGCCTCGATGATACATACCGTATCGTCTTCTTTAATTGCCTGTCCTATATCCACAAAAGGCGGTGAATCCGGCGCAGGAGAAATATAAAAAGTTCCGATCATCGGAGAAACTATTTCATGCATTTCCTCTTTAGATTTAGGCTCCTGCTGTTGTTTTTGATTCTGTTCCAAAGGTTGCGCGGGAACAGTGATAACTTTCATAGGGACTTCCTGCCGCAGAGGAACTTTTCTATCTTTTACTTCCTTTTTCAACTTGAATCTTACTCCGTCTTTGCTCTCCACTTCCAACTCTGCGATTTTCGCCTTCTGAAAAATCGCAATAATCCTTTTCAACTCTTTTAGGTCCATTATTTTGCCCTCTCTAAGTACTCACCCGTGCGAGTATCAACTTTTACTATCTCCCCCTCTTTTACAAAAAGAGGCACTTTAATGGTAAGACCCGTTTCCAACGTTGCAGGTTTGGAACCGCCTGCTGCAGTATCCCCTCTGAATCCCGGAGGGGTTTCTGTTATTTTGAGTCCAACGGAGACGGGAAGTTTTAAGGTGATATATTCTTTTCCGCTGACGGCGATAGAAACCGTATCTCCTTCTTTCATATAAAATTTCTGGTCGCCTACTTTTGCAGCAGGTAGAGCAATTTCTCTTCCTGTTTCGGTTTCCATAAAATGGAAAAAGCCTTTGTCGGAGTAAAGATACGTCACCTCTTTATCTTCCACTATAACTTGTTGTATTGTTTCGTCAGACCTTAAACTCGGCTCCAAAACCTTGCCTGTAACGAGATTTTTCATTCTAACCGACATGGTTGCTCTGCGCTGGGCCACTTTAATATGATGAAAATCAATAATATTAAAAATTCCGCCGTTATAAAAAACGAACATGCCTCTTGTAAATTGGTTGGGAACAACGTTTCTGGTTTCCATAACATTTTTTAAGAAGAACCCTGCCAACAACTTTTATACAAGCCGGTAAGCACCTCATACCCTTTCGAAGTAACCAATACCGTATCTTCTATTCTTACTCCGTATTTATTGGGAATATAAATTCCCGGTTCGATTGTTATAACCATACCCTCTTTCAATTTCACGCTTCCGTGAGAAGAAAGAGAAGGCGCTTCGTGTATATCCAATCCAACCCCGTGCCCAAGCCCGTGAATAAAAAATTGCGCGACATCTTTCTCCCAAAACATCTCGCGCACCAATTTACATAAATCGGAAGTTTTAACACCTGGCTTGATATTGCTTATTGCGGTTTCTTGGACTTTCAACACAAGGTTATATATAGCTTTTTTCTCCGCGTCCATTATATTTTTACCTATGGTTCGTGTCAAGTCGCAGGCATAACCCCCAAAACTTGCGCCGCAATCCACAATCACGAATTCGTTTTCCTTTAATGTTTCGCAAGTAGGATGCGCATGTGGAAAAGACGCCCTGCTTCCTCCGACTATAATCGGCTTAAAAGGCAAATGCCCTGAACCTTCTTTTTTAAATCTATATTCTATTTCGTTTTCCAGCTCAAGTTCAGTCGTCTTGCCCCATTTCATGTCGCTTATAACCTTTCCTAACACTTTATCAACGATGTTACAAGCGCGACGGATATGAGAAATTTCCTCATCGTCTTTTATTACCCTTAAATTTTCCACCCAGTCTTTTACCGGGTGAAGTTTTATTCCTTTGCAATGTTTTTTGAGCATTTCGAAAAAAGCATAACTCGTATGCTCTGTTTCAAAAGCCACGCTCTTTATACCTGTCTCGGAAAATAATTTCAGCAAACTTTTCAAAAAGGGTTTTTTCATTTCAGAGATTTCGACATTTTCTTCGCCTTCGATCTCAAGTCTTGCCTGCTGGGTATAACGAGAATCCACAAGTAAAATAGTTCTGTCTTTAACAACTAAAATCGTTCCCTCTCCTTTAAAAGACGGACACAAATAACGCACATTTGCAGAATAGAGCGTTAAAAATAAGTCCACACCCTCCCGTTTTAACTTTTTTACGAGCTTCTTTCTGCGAAATTCGTAATTCATATTTTTAAATTTTGCTTAATAAAAACTAAAAACAGTATAAAATAGCACATTTTTATACAAAAATCAACAAAAATATGCAAAAAACGCTAATTTTGGGGCATTTTGGGGAGTTTTGGGCTTAATTTTGGCGGATTGTATCCGTGCTCCGACGCTGAAGCTTTGGCGCAAGAGTCCGAAGGCGGAGGAGAGAGGATTCGAACCCCTGAGACTCTTACGAATCTAACGGTTTTCAAGACCGCCGCATTCAACCGCTCTGCCACTCCTCCAATAATTTATCTACTGACGGTTATCGTTCAAGACAATACGGTGTTCGGTTTTCGAAAACCGATAACCATTAGTTTCGTTAACGTTTTTTTCATTAACAAGATTAACGTGGTGCCCCGAGGCCGATTCGAACGGCCACCATTTCCTCCGCAGGGAAACGCTCTATCCAACTAAGCTATCGGGGCATGTCAATTTCGGATTGCAGAATGCGGATTTCGAATTATTATTCTCCGCATTCCGAAATCTAAAATCCGCAATGTAAATGGCGGAGAGAGAGGGATTTGAACCCCCGTTCCCTTACAGGAAATCCGATTTCGAATCGGACGCTTTAAGCCGCTCAGCCATCTCTCCATTATTCAATTCAAATCAATGCTGCAGGACGTATTTTTCCAGAATAGATAACTGTTGTCAATTTATCCGCTATGCTGGGTAACATTTAAAAAGACATTTGTTATAATATCACCAATTCCAAAGGAGGACTGACCAATGGACAATATAATTACCGATATCCGCAGGAAACTGAAAAAACACTCTTCCGCTAAAACAAAAAACTCATTCCAAAGATTCTTCAAGGAAAAAATCAAGGCACACGGTGTAAAAACTCCTCTCGTCGTTAAAATAGCAAAAGAACATTTTCATCTCATAAAACACAAACCCAAAAAAGATATATTCGCCGCCTGCGAAAAATTTTTAAAATCCGCATATATAGAAGAATCCTTCATCGCCTACGATTGGTCGCGTTCGCTTCGCAAACATTACGAACCCAAAGATTTCAAAACATTCGAGAAATGGGTAAAAAATCACGTCACTAACTGGGCGCAGTGCGATGCTTTCTGCAACCATACGATAGGCGCGTTTATAGAAAAATTTCCGAAGTTTATAAAGGAACTTAAAAAGTGGACGAAGTCCAAAAACAGATGGGTAAGGCGCGCTTCTGCGGTGGCACTTATTCTTCCCGCAAGAAAGGGAATGTTTCTGGAAGACATCTTTGAAATAGCCGATAGTTTACTCACGGACAAAGACGATATGGTACAAAAGGGTTACGGCTGGCTTTTAAAAGAAGCAAGCCGAACACACCAAAAGGAAGTTTTTGATTATGTGATGAAAAACAAAGACCTTATGCCTCGCACAGCGTTTCGTTATGCTATCGAAAAAATGCCGGAAAATTTGCGGAAAAAGGCGATGGTAAAATAAGGAGAGAATCTCATGAAAAAGGCAATAATTATAATCGTTGGTATTATTTTAGTCATATCTGCAATGGGATTATTCTTCATTGAAAGAATGATGATAGTAGATACAAGCCAATACGAATTTTTAAAAGATGCAAGAATTACCGAAATGCAGGACCAAAAAGTTATTGAGATCCAACTGACAGGCAACCCCAACGAAACCGCGCCCAAAGCAATGGGAGAACTTTTCTCGGTATTTTATGCGCTGAAAGGCTCCGGAAACACTATATCCAAACCAGCCCCCAAAGCGCGCTGGTCAGGTGATTTTAATAATATGCAAACTTTGGTCGGCAAATACGCAATGCAGGTTTCCGATAATTTTACCCAGCTTCCCGATTTAAAAAATAGCGATGTAAAACTTGTCACTTGGGAATATGGCACAGTCGCGGAAATTCTGCACACCGGTGCATACAACGAAGAAGGAACAACAACCGAAAAGTTAATGAAATATATTCAGGATAACGGTTATCGGGTAATCGGCGACCACGAAGAAGAGTACCTCCAAGGCCCCGACCTTTTACGTCTCGTAAAACCCAAAGATTATAAGACGATAATAAGATATCAAGTCAAAAAATTATAAATAATAGAAAGATCACGTTTAAATTGCCGAGCAATTTATCACGTGATAGAGTGAAGAAAAGATGAGAAGTAACCTACTGATTCTCTTTTTTTGAATCCGCCAGTTCTACGAACTGTCGAGGTCCTTCCGCAAGGAAGAAAGCATTCGGGGAACGGACAAATCCAAAAACTTGCCGCTTATTGGTTTTCCTTTTTGAATAGATCCAAGAATCTGTCTTCAAAGTGTTTGAACAATTCCCATTTATCAAGAAGCGCTTTTAGTTCAAGTGCTTTTTTGCTGTCTTTTTTGGAAGCATCAAAAAGTTTTTCTATTCTGTTCTTTATATGCGCGGGGATTTCGGATGTTATGCCCAATTCTTTTTCGAGTTTTTTGGAGATGTCTTCTTCTTCGGGCTCCAAATCACTTTCTTCTTCCTTTTCCACTACTATCGATTGCCTTATGTGGTTTATTAATCTCTGTATTTGTCTTTTGCAATCGGCGGCGGAAAGTCCCATCTCTTTCATATCTATCTTAATATTCAACATGTTCGCCAAAACTTCCAGTGCGACAAGGCAAGACGGGGTATATTCTATTTGTATTGCATAAAACGGCAGTTCTGCAAGAAGACATGTGCCGCTTATTCCCGCTTCCTTTGCAACGCCCAAAAGCAAGCCGTTCAATCCGCTTATGTATGCTTCTTTCATGGGTCTTACGCCGTATGCGTTTAATTTATCGATTGTTTTTAGGTCTGTCCCAACGCCACAGACCCTTAGCCCTTCTCTTTTTTCTTCGTAGATGAGCATTCCGGCAAGAGTGTATATGAATCGAACATCTTTCTTCTTCGCAAATGCGACGATTTCCCGGGCGAGTTCATATTGTCTGGAAGACGAGGGTTGGGCTTCGCCGAGAAACAGGATTATGTCGTTTTTGGAAGTTGTGTTTTTATAGTAATAAAATTTGTTTTTTGGAAAATACGGGGGTTGAATAATGCTGCCTTTTGCGCTTATCGCCGTTGGCGGCGAATAATTGTCAGAAGGAATCTCCGCAAATTCTTTCATTTGCAGTTTCTGCATTATATATTCGGCAGTTTTGAAAGCTACTTCACCCATGCCGGGCCACGCGGCAATCAATATTGGATTTTTCAGTTTTGCTCTGGAACGAACTTTTATCATTTTTTATTTTTTAAATGATTACAGAGAAACATTATCTTTTAGAATTTAGCAGTTCTTTTTTATTCTTGCCTCTTTTGTCTTTATCGCTGCCTTTGCCACTTCCTTTGCGACTTTCACGGCAACTTTTTTGTCAAGAGGCGAAGGTATAAAATAATCTTCGCTTAATTTGTTTGCGGGCACAAGTGAAGCTATCGCATATGAAGCCGCAAGTTTCATTTCTTCATTTATTGCGCTTGCTCTCACCTTGAAAGCGCCTTTAAAAATTCCCGGAAAACCCAAAACATTATTTATCTGATTCGGAAAATCCGACCTGCCTGTGCCGATTATCCTTGCGCCTGCTTTTTTTGCCTCATCGGGCATTATTTCGGGAATAGGATTTGACATCGCAAATATTATCGGGTCTTTTTCCATTGTTCTAACCATATCCTTAGTAACGCAATTTGGCGCCGAAACACCGATAAACAAATTGCTTACACTCATTGCTTCTTTTAAACCGCCTTTAAAATTATTCTTATTTGTAACCTTGGCAATTTTTTCTTTTATGAAGTTCATATGCCGTTTTCTCCCCTCATAAATAATTCCGCTTCGGTCGCATAATAAAACATCTTTTACTCCAGCATTAAGCAGGAATCTGGCAATTGCGATGCCTGCGGCGCCTGCGCCGTTGATAACTGCTTTAACTTGTGAAATTTTTCTATCCGTAAGTTTTAATGCATTAACCAGCGCGGCAAATACTACAACAGCTGTGCCGTGCTGATCATCATGAAATACGGGAATGCTTAGTATCTTCTTCAGTTTCTCCTCAATAAGAAAACAGCGTGGGGAAGAAATATCTTCAAGGTTTATCCCGCCGAAACTGGGCTCAAGATGTTTTATACAAGTACATATTTTATCAACATCTTGCGTGTTAAGGCATATCGGAAAAGCATCCACGCCGGCAAGTTCTTTGAAAAGCAGGCATTTGCCTTCCATAACGGGCATTGCGCCTTCGGCCCCGATATTTCCCAAACCCAATACTGCCGAGCCATCTGACACAACCGCTACGAGATTGCCTCTGCCTGTGTATAGATAGGAATTATCTTTATTTTTCGCGATTTCGTTGGAAGGTTGCGCTACTCCCGGAGTATACAATAAAGACAAATCGTTTTTTGTCTTAAGAGGCATTTTGGAAACTATGTCGAGTTTGCCTTTTAGTTTTTTATGAAGTTTAAGCGACTGCAAATATACGCTTTTTTTCATTGTTATTTCCTTTTTTTCTTTACCCCGTTAGAAGTAAGTTCCGCTTTTACACGGAACTGCCCGCCATTGTATCAGTGGCGGGACTTTTAATGGGGTCTACACCTGGCCTTAAATATTGGGCTCCCAAAGTCAAAGAAGAAATTTTACCGGCTTTCTTTATTTTATCACGCGCCTGAAAAGCAATATCCGAAGCCCTTATATAATTTAAAGATGCAGGCACAAATATAGCAGATTTGCCCAATTTTTTCTTTATAATGTCTTTATATCTTACGGCGGCTTCGCCGACAAATATGGTCGGTTTCTTGATTTTTTTAAGCCGCTGTTCTATGCCAAAAACGGATTCTTTTTCTGTTTTTTTAAAACTTCTATCGGCAGATTTGTAAACCGCCGAATATACATCTTGTCCCTTGGATGATATCAACGCGCAAACAGGATAAGCACAGTAAGAAAGATTGAAAGCAAGCGCGTCCAAAGTGGATATGCCCACTGCGGGAATATCCAGCCCCAAAGCCAACCCCTTCGCAACAGATATGCCCATTCTTCCGCCGGTGAATAAGCCGGGGCCCCTTGCAACGGCTATGCCGTCTAAATCTTCTTTTTTAATGCCGAGTTTCTTTCCTAATTCATCAATCGAAGGAACCAATATCTTGGAGAGACGCTCGTAAGAATCAAAAATGTACTCTCCGAGAATTTTTTCGCCATCTATAATTGCAACACTCCAGACTAATGTGCACGTCTGAATCCCTAAAATCTTATAGGATTTTTTATCTTTCATTTTAAGTTAAGCCCTAAATAAGTTGGAGATTGTAATTTCTATCGTTCGTGATGTCAAACCGTCAACTCAAAAACCCTGCAATAGGCTGTCAATCTGGCCGAAATATCCTACATAAAAGCGGAGAATTATACTGGCAATATACAGCGCCACAACAAGATATACTATTACAGGCAGAATAACAACGATTCTTTGTATGATGGTGTCGCTTTCTGTTTCGTAATATTCTCCTATCTTGTCCAACATATTTCCGATTCTTCCGCTTTCTTCGCCTGCAGACAACATCTCAATCACGAGGTTCGGAAAAAATCTTACCTTCTGAAACGCCGATGTTAAACTACCGCCGCGTTCGATATCGGGCACAACCCTAAAAATAGCATTTGTGATAGGAATACTCCCGCAACCCTCTGCCGCGAGTTTGACCGACCTTACCGTATTTTCTCCGGCGCTATGAAGCGCGCTTAAGTTCCACATAAAACGCGCTATGGCAAGTCTTTTTATAAGAGGACCTACTACGGGCACATACCCAAACACATACTGAAAAAATCTCTTCAGTCCGAAATTTCTGTTCGAGATTTTTACTAACACCACGATGAGCAGGAAAAAACCGTATAACAGTATTAATGTTCCCGAAACTGTTCTAAGAAACGGCGCAAAGCCTTCCAAGAAAAGCTTGGGAACCGCAGGGATAAAAATAGCAGCATGAAGTAGGATGGCAGGGTATATAAACCCCGTCATCAATTTTGTTTGATTTTTATGATTGCGGTCGAGGTTTTCTCCGATTCTTACTAAACTCTCGCCCAACTTTCCGGTTTTCTCGCCTATTTCTACTATTCTTATCTGCAGAGTAGAGAAAACATTCGGATAAAAACGCATCGCTTCGGTAAGAGTACCCCCCTGTCGAATCGAGGTCACGACACCGTGGATTATTTTTTTAAACTGAAAATGTGACGTTGAAACCTCCAGGGAATTCAACGCCTGAATTATGTTTACTCCGGAATTAATCAGAGTCGCTAATTGGTGATAAAAATTAGCCAGTCGTTTTTGTGTTATCATTTCAGAGTATATATTAAAGTATTTTTGATTATTTGCAAATGGTTTGCCCCGTTAGAGATTAGATAAAACACTTTGTATACGTTATTAATCGGCGTGAGAAAGTTTATAGACTATACGTTGGCTTAACTTATAATGTGCGGTCGCCATTGTATCTATGGCGACCTATCTCTAACGAGGTTTGCAAAAAAAAATCAGATTGATATAATCCAAACTTTAACGGGGAAACAACATGCGAAAAAGAATATTAACCGGCGACCGCCCCACGGGCAAACTGCATTTGGGGCATTATGTCGGTAGTTTAAGAAACAGAGTAAAATTGCAGGAAGAATATGAGTGTTTTTTCATAATAGCGGATTTGCATACCCTCACGACAAAACCTGATTCAAAAAGCATAAGCGAAATGCCTGCGAATATCAAAGATTTGGTTTTGGATTATCTTTCGGTCGGAATAGACCCTAAAAAATCCACGATTTTCGTACAGTCCAAAATTCAGGAAATCCCGGAGCTTACGCTCCTTTTTTCGATGCTGGTGAGCATCTCCAGACTGGAAAGAATTCCAACCCTTAAAGATATAATAAAAGATTTAAAAATAGAAAATCCTTCCTATGGGCTTTTGGGATATCCAGTGCTGCAAGCCGCGGATATTCTTATCGTAAGGGCAAATCTTGTCCCGGTGGGAAAAGACCAGGAATCACACGTGGAGCTGACAAGAGAAATTGCCAGAAGGTTTAACAGTTTATACGGGGATGTTTTCCCTGAAACGGAAGCATTGATAGGAGACGTGGCAACATTGGTAGGGACAGACGGGAAAGCAAAAATGAGTAAGTCGCTTGATAACTGCATATATCTTTCCGATTCTCCGGAAACCGTAAAAGCTAAAGTCATGAAAATGTATACAGATCCCGCAAGAATTCATCCTACAGATCCGGGACATGTGGAAGGAAATCCCGTGTTTATATATCACGACGCTTTCAATAAAAATAAAAAAGAAGTCGCGGATTTAAAAGAAAGATATGAAAAAGGCGCTGTCGGCGATGTGGAAGTAAAACAAAAGTTAAACAAAGCTTTGAGCGATTTTTTGGAACCGATAAGGGAAAAAAGGAATAAATTCGAAAACAAGAAGGGACTCGCAGAAGAGATTTTAGCCGAAGGAAATGAAAAAACCCAAGCAGAAGCAAAAAAGACTTTATATTTGGCCAAAAAGGCAATGGGGTTAGATTATTTTTGAGAATATAATTGCCAATCTTGGCTAATGAGCAGATAATCATATATTGAGCTTGACCCGTAAAGAGATTTAATGGATCATGTTTAATTATTATAGAATGTGACAGTAGCTTGTCTGGTTAATGAGCATTTATCAGTTTTTAAATCTCTAACGGGTCTTGACTTGTAGAATTCTATCTGTTAAATTCTCTAAAATTTTGAATAATTTCCATAAAAATTAAATTCGGCGGAACGTCGGAGAAAAAAGGAGGAAAACACTAATGAAAATTAAGGTCGACGAAGAACTCTGCACCGGATGCGGTTTATGCTCCGATAACTGCTCGGAAGTTTTCGAATTAACTGACGACGTAGCGCAAGTCATAGGCGACGAAGTCGCTCCCGAACACGAGGACTGTGTAAGAGACGCAGCAGATGACTGTCCTGTAGAAGCGATAACAATTATAGAAGAATAAAAGATATAAAAAAAAATTAAATAATATAGACGGGTTATTTTTTGTTTAACTTGGAAAGAGTGAACCAATGAAAAAAATGGTTGAAATACGTTGGCACGGAAGAGGCGGGCAGGGAGCAAAGACAGCCGCGCTTTTGTTTGCGGATTCGGCAATGAGTTCAGGAAAATTCATTCAAGCTTTCCCCGAATACGGGCCGGAAAGAATGGGCGCACCGGTTCAATCGTTTAACAGATTGAGCGACGAACCCATCACAATCCACTGCGGAGTAACTTCGCCGGATATAGTTGCAATTCTTGACCCTACTCTTATGGCAACAGTGGATGTTACGATGGGACTTTCGGATGAGGGAATCCTCATTATAAACACTCCGCTATCTCCTGCCGAAATACGAAAAGAAATGGAAATCAGCGGAAAGAAAATCTTTACCGTTGATGCGTCAGAAATTTCAAAAGAAACTTTAGGCAGAGAAATCCCAAACACTCCGATGTTGGGCGCGCTTATAAAAGTCAGCGGATTATTAGACATAGAAAACGTGCTTGACGACACAAGAAAAAAATTAGAAAAAAAATTCAGAACAAAACCGGAGCTTATAGAGGGCAACATTAAGGCGATTAAAAGAGCTTACGAGGAGGTCAAGGGTGAGCGATAAAGACAAAAAACAACTGGATGGATGGAAAGACCTGCCCATAGGCGGAACAATACTCGAAGGCGGCACAGCCAAAAGATATAAAACAGGGGATTGGAGAAACAAACGCCCCATATGGAACAAAGACAAGTGTATCAACTGCTTGAGATGTTGGATTTATTGTCCCGACTCGGCGATAATTCTTAAAGACGGCAAAGTCGCAGGAATAGATTTGGAACACTGCAAAGGTTGCGGCATCTGCAGCGAAGAATGTCCTGTCAAACCCGAAAAAGCAATTAAGATGGTTCCTGAAAAACAGACCAAATGAGATAAGGAATAATATATGAGGAAAAAACTTGCAATAACAGGAAATGAAGCTATGGCATATGCTATGAAACAGATAAACCCAGATGTTGTGGCAGCATACCCGATAACGCCCGCCACCGAAATAGTTCAGATATTTTCACAGTATGTAGCGGATGGAGAAGTCGATACGGAATTTGTGGCCGTAGAAAGTGAGCACAGCGCTATGAGTGCTACCATAGGCGCATCCGCCGCAGGTTCAAGAGCAATGACCGCGACTTCATCTCAAGGACTTGCTCTTATGTGGGAAATGCTCTATATCGCCGCAGCACTTCGCCTTCCAATTGTAATGCCCGAGGTAAACAGAAGTTTGAGCGCACCGATAAACATTCACGCCGACCACTCGGATACTATGGGCGCGAGAGATTCAGGATGGATACAAATCTACTCCGAAAATTCACAAGAAGCTTACGATAATTTAATCCAAGCCGTAAGAATCGCCGAAAAATGTCTGTTGCCTGCCATGGTAACAATTGACGGATTTATCATAAGCCACGCTATGGAAGCAGTGGAAACTTTTGACAACAAAGAAATCCAGGATTTTATCGGTAAAT
>CAZNJA010000038.1:0-12744 GCA_964573245.1 uncultured bacterium | reverse complement strand
GTAACTATACTTAGTGACAATCCCGGTTTCCCATTTACTTTCAACGTAACGGGCGAAGCTCAGACGGTTGAATATTTACATATTACGGACTCTGCCGCAGACAGTAATAATATAATTGCCGTCAATTCTATAAATAACGGCGGTAATGATGACGTCGACCCTATCCCTCACTGGGTATTTTATGACCTTGCTATTACAACCCCTAATGCAGGCACGACCACAACCCAAACGCCAACCATAATAGGAATTGCAGACCCTGGCGATACGGTAAACATAATGGGAACAGTAGGCGCTGTTCCATTCCAACAGGTAGCTTCTGTTGTTGCGGATGCAAATGGCAATTTCAGAGTAATGCAGACTGATTACACTGCCAATTTGGATATAGTAGCCCCCAACAATATAAGAGCAGAAGTTGGGGCAATACAAAGCGCTACTGTGAATATCATAGTTGATGCGGCTCCCGGTGTAAATCAAGTCCCGACTATTACATCTCCTGCCGAAGGAAGTTTTGTCAACGGCGCTACTCCCACTCTTACAGGCCAGGGTTTGGCAGGTCAGACACTAACACTAACAGCAAGTGCCCAAAACGGGAATTTACTAGATGTAGCCACTACAGTAGTAGACGGTTCAGGAAACTGGACAATCTCCCCGGGAGATTACACTATTCCCCTGGCAAAAGGATTAAATTATTTAAGTGTAACCGTAGCAGGTTCGGCAAGTAATATAACAAGTATAAGTCTAACCGACCCGTTCGGTATAGTATTCGACTCACTAACTAATACCCCCATCCAAGGCGCAACAGTTACCTTGTATTATGATAATGATCCCGGCGCGGGGACAAGTTGGATTGTAGCCCAACCGGATAGTTTTCCTGGAGCAGGAGACGGGCAAATAGATTCTACAGATGCCAATCCTCAGATAACAGCCGCAGATGGTGCTTATAGTTTCTTCTGCATTAACGGAGATTTTTACATTACAGTAAGCGCTCCGGGTTACAATTATCCCTCAACCAAAACCGGCTTCCCTACAGGCAGAGCAATTGTTCTCGGTTCCAAAGGGGAGGTCTTCCCAGTAGCAGGTATCGTAATAGAAATGGACCATCCTATGGATTCTAATAAGCAACTTTTACAGATAAAGAAAGACGTCAACAAAAAAGAAGTCGTTATAGGTGAAGTGGTTACATATACGGTAACCATAAAGAATGAAACTGCATCCGATGTAATCAATGTCTTTTTAGAGGATTTGATTCCGGCCGGCTTTAAATATATAGATGACAGAACAATATTAGACAACAAATCCATTTCAAATCCCACAGGAAAACGTCCTCTCATGTTCAATATCGGGACTGTCCTTTCCGGACAAACACGGGTATTAAAATATCAATTGGTAGTCGGTTCCGGCGTGACTATGGGCGACTATAAGAACTCTGCTTTCTGTAAATATTCCGACGGAACTGTCATTTCCAACAAAGACTCCGAAACAGTCGAGGTTGTGCTTGAACCATTATTTGACCTTGGGACAATTATCGGCAAGGTCTTTTGGGATTTAAACGGAAACGGCATTCAAGACCCTCCCAGACGCAACAGTCCCGTTGTAACAGAAGATGGTATCCCCAATGTTAGTATTTTTATGGAAGACGGTACAATTATTACAACTGATAATGACGGGCAATACCATATACCGGCAATTATTCCGGGCAGGCATGTACTAAGAATAGATGAAAGGACATTACCTCAAGGCGTTGAATTAACCACGGACAAAGTGGTAATAATAGATATTACACCCGGAATAATGGCAAAGGTTAATTTTGGGGTAAAAGTAAAAGCACCCAACAACAACAACAACACGGAAAATACAGGGAATTTCCAAAAGCAAAATAAAACACCGGAAACACTTACTCAGCAAACCTCAGCCAATACTCAAACGAAAGAGCAAAAGATAACTAATGAAACGGTCAAAGAGTTAATCAGTGAAATAGACCGTTGGTTAGCGCAACAAGAGGCAAGTAACAATAATGACAGACCACAAAAAACCGAAAATTCCTCCGCTAAACAAAATTACATTCAAAAAACTCAGCAAGACAATTACTTGTTCTTTGTGGTAATGGGTGACGCGAAAGCAGGCTATACAGACCACAGTGGTGCTGTCGAACCGATTGAAGACGACGATAAATTCACAGACGGTTTTTGGTCCGAAGGAAAACTGGCTTATTACTTAAAAGGAAAAATTAAGGGAAAATATCTAATTACTTCCAGTTTGGACACCGAACGCGATAAAAAAGTTTTATTCAGGAATTTAGACCCGGATAAGTACTATCCTGTTTACGGAGACTCTTCCACTATAAACTACGACGCCACCAACACCCAAGGGCCTCTTTATCTTTTAATAGAGTGGGACAAGTCAAAGATGTTGTGGGGCAATTATGAAACCGGGCTTATTGATACGGAGTTTGCCCAATTCCGTCGCACTCTCTATGGCGGAAAAACACACTTGGAAACCGTTGCATCCAACAAATTCGCAGAACCCTTCACCAAACTGATTGTTTTTTATGCGCTTGCCCGGCAAAAAGCGGCACATAACGAATTTTTGGGTACAGGAACTTCGCTTTTCTATCTAAAACACTCGAACATTATAGAAGGTTCCGAAAAAGTCAAAATTGAAATCAGGGACAAAATCACGGGGCTTACTATAACAACGAAATATATGCAGGAAAATTCCGACTATGAAATTGACTATTCAAGCGGAAGAATAATCTTCTGGCAGCCTATTTCCCATATTGTCGAATCCGCCGGTTCCATTATTTCATCCCAGTTACTAGACGGAAACCCGGTTTATGTAGTCGTAGATTATGAATACGAAACCAAAGACAAGTATGACGAAAATACTATGGGTACGCGTCTCCAGCAGTCTTTGGGAGATTATTTGAGAGTCGGCGGCACTTATGTGAAAGAACAACAAGACGATAAAGACTACGAACTAAAGGGAATAGACGCAAACATTCGTTTGGGTGAAAACGGCATATTAACCGCCGAATACGCAGAAAGCGAATCCGAACAGTCCGGCAGTTTCATATCCACGGACGGCGGGTTGAGTTTTACCGAGCTGACCAATTTAGATACAGATAAAGGTAAGGCTTACGGAATAAAAGGCAAAGCCCGCCTTTCGGATCAAGTAGCTGTTGCAAGTTATTATAAAAAAGTAGACAAAGAATTCTCTTCATCATCCACTGCTTCACAGCAAGGAAAAGAATCTTTCGGAGGCAGACTGAGTTGGGATTTAAACAACAAAACAAGGTTTACGGTATCCCACGATGAGCAAAAATTAATCGATGACGGAAATCAGCAAACCCAGTTACAGGTAGGGGCAGAACAGACAAAAACCACCAGCGTTCAAATGACGCATAAGATGGAAAAACTAAAACTTACCGGCGAATACCGCCATCAGGAAGTAAGCGGTAAATCAGAAGACTTCCGGTCACAGACAAATACGGACGAAGACGCTATCGCTGCCAAAGCAGAGTATCAGTTAACAGAAAAGGTGGCCGTGTCCTTAGAGCAACAGCTAACATTAAAAGGCGAAAATAACAACCAAACTTCCGTAGGCATAAGTGCCAATCCCAACCAGCATGTATCCTTTAAGGCCAAAGAGACGCTCGGGACAGAAGGCTCAGCTACAAGTATAGGCACAATATTGAATATGGACGATAAAACCAACGTCCACGCTAACTTTGCCGTAACCGATTCAGGAAGAGAAGGACAAACCCAGTCAGTCATTTTCGGTTCCCGACAAGAGATTAACAAAGAGGTAGCATTTACTACGGACAAAACTTATTCAAAAAACAGCGCTAATTTAACCGAAGGCAACACATTCGGCATAACCCGAGAAAGAGACGGCAAAGAATTAGAGGGGTCATTCACAAAACAGCAGTCCCAAAGTAATAATAGATCTTCCAATACCAATATCTTTGGTCTGTCGGGAGATATCAACGACAAATTGGCTATGTTGGGAAGTTATGAGTACGGAGAAGTTCAAAATCATGACGGGACACAGTCGACATGTAATGCCGGTAGTTTAGGATTAACTTATGTGGATAAAAATTCCCGGACGGATAATATCCGCCTCAAACTATCAAGCAAATTAGAACTCCGCAACGAAAACGGAGCAGAAGATAGGCGGCAATACCTAATTTATAACGCACTCGAATGGAAGCCAACTATAAACACGACCGTTTTCGCAAAAATAAATACCTCTCAAACCGATAATACCGGCGACGATTCAATCGAAGCGCAATACAAGGAATTATCGACAGGCGTAGCTTATAGACCGGTTAATTTTGACCGCATAAACCTTTTGACTAAATATACTTATCTTGAAGATAACCTCTCTGAAGGCCAAATTGACTTTTCCGAAATCGAAGAGGAAAAATCACATACAATTGCGGGAGAGATGACATATGATTTGACTGACAGACTGCAGTTCGTTGAGAAACTGGCTTGTAAAACCGCGGAAGAAAAAGTAACCGGCTTTAATTTTACCGAAACACAAACATGGCTAATAATTCACCGCCTTAATTACAATATCGATAATGATTGGCAGATAGGCACGGAATACAGGCGCCTTACCCAAAAAGAAGCGGAAGATTATAAACAGGGTGCTCTGATAGAAGTGATAAAAAAGCTCGGCGACTTTGTTCAGGCCGGTATAGGTTATAACTTCACGGATTTCAACGACGATTTAACTCACCTTGATTATACTTCCCAGGGCCCGTTCATCAGAATGACCGCAACTTTCTATGACAGGACACCCGAAGAAATGGCACTTATCAGAGAAAGACGGACGGAAGAAAGAATAAAAACGTGGATATACGAATTGGTTTACAATGAACTGGCCAATCCGCAAAGTGTGATTATGCAGAAACTGTCCTATTATTACTATTTGGCCCAAAAGCTGCAGGCCCAAGATAAAGCAAAAGAAGCAAAAGAACTTTACGAAAAAATCACTACAGTATCGGATATGATGTATAATGAGGCGGAAAAATACATCAGAAACCGCATCGAACTGGAAAAGAAAATAGAAAAAAAGAACCAACTTGCTTTGGAATATTACAAACAGGGCAATTTGTCACAAGCAAAGAGAATATGGGAAGAGATACTAAAAGAAGCTCAACCGGAACCCATCTCTTTAAAATTTTAAGAAAAAATATATAAAAACCATTATAAGGGGGGATTCATGCACAAATTAAGATTAAAAGCTAAATATCCAGTTTATTTGGTGATATGTCTTTGTTTAGGTTTGGTTTGCGCAAATTTTGCCTTTTCCGCCGAAGCGGATGATTCAGAATACCAATATTCACCCCAGATGAAGGGATATACCTATAACCTAAAAGAATTATTGGAAAAAACCGAACAAAGCCTAAAAAAAGTAGAAGAAAAAATAAAACAGCAAGAAAATGAAACCAAAATAAGAGAACATTTCGAAAGAGGCAATCAACTTTATAAAGAGGGCAAACTAAAAGAAGCCCAGTCGGAATGGCAAGCAGCATTAAAAATTAGTAAAGACCCCTCAATGAGGGATCACATCAAAGCAGCCGAGAAAAAGGCGATAGAAGAAGAACGGGCGCGCAAAAAGGAAGAAGAAGAAAAGCAAAAAATACTTCAAGCCGAAGCGAAAGAAAAAGAACGATTGCTTAACGAGCAGGCAAAAGCAACCTACAATGAAGCCATTTCGCTTTACAGGGCAAAAAATTACGAACAGGCAAAGGTTAAATTCGAACAAACAGCTAATCTAATTCCGCACTATGCAAGAACCGATCATTACCTTGTCCAAACGGCTGAGAATATTCAGAAAGAAAAAAAATTAGCTCGTCAAAAGGCGGAAGAAGAAAAGCAAAAAATACTTGAAGCCAAAATAGAAGAAAAGAAACGGTTGCTGAACGAGCAGGCAAAAGCAACCTATAATGAAGCCGTTTCGCTTTACAAGGCAAAGAATTACGAACAGGCAAAGGTTAAATTCGCACAGACAGCTAAACTGATTCCGCATTATGCCAATACCGATTATTATTTTGCCCGAACATTAAAAATCATCCAGCAAGAAAAAGAACAGAAACAAAAAGAGGAAGAATCAGCTCGCAAAAAGGAAGCAGAAGCAAGGCAAAAAAAATTAGAGGCTGAGGCAAAAGCAAAAGAACAAATGCTTAATGAACAGGCAATGGCTTTGTATAAAGAAGGCCTTTCTCTTTACCGTGAAAAAGAATATATCAAAGCCCAGGCAAAATTGATGCAGGCAGCCAAACTAATCCCTCATTATTCCAGAACAGACTATTATCTTGCCCGTATAACCAAAGATATGGAAAAACAAAAGGAACAGCAAGAGATGGAACAAAAAAAGGCAGAAGAACGAATACAAAGAGAAAAAGAACTTGAACAAAAAAGAAAGATAGACTCTTTATATAAAGAAGCTGTTTCATTATATAGGCAGAACAAACTCAATGAAGCAAAAGCTCTGTTTCTGGAGATTTTATCTTTAGAGCCGACACATCAAAAAGCTCTTAACTATGTAAACAACATAATCCCCGACAGCATAGAAAAATAACTAAAAGAAAAACAAAAATAAAAACGGCATATCGGCATACATGTAAAAAATGAACAAGCGACTTCTTGAAACTCTCGAGGAAATAAAAGGTAAAAAAATCCTGGTATGGGGCGACATTGTTTGCGACGAATATATATATGGCGATGTATCCAGAATTTCTCGTGAAGCACCTGTTCTTATATTAAAGAAAAGCGGAAGTGAATATCGCCCCGGGGGTGCTGCAAACGCAGCAAACAATCTTGCATCGTTAGGAGCAAAAGTAAAAATAATGGGAGTAGTGGGAGAAGACGAGCAAGGCGAAAAATTAGCCGCTTTACTTAAGAAAAAAGGAATAGACACAACCTGCATTTATACAAACAAAAAATTCTCCACTATTACCAAAATAAGAATAATGGCAGGCGGCATTGACCGTCCGAAACAACAAGTAATAAGGATAGATAGCGGCGAAAAAATAAGGGCTGGCACTGATAAAACCCAAGACATCTTCTGGGAATATTTTCTAAGCGTAAAAGATTCTGTGGACGCAGTTTTGATATCGGACTATTCATACGGAGCGGTAAACCATAAAACTTACAATAAAATCGCCCAAAAATTATCCAAAAACAATATCCCCATCATCGTCGATTCGAGATTCGACCTGCTTAAATTCAAAAACGCTACGGTTCTCACTCCAAACGAAGAAGAAGCGGCAAATGTTTTTGACATGAGTCCCGAGGGCACCAACCATATCGCAAAAAAAATACTACACGAATCAAATCCCAAAATCCTGATTCTCACAAGAGGTAAAAAAGGAATGGATGTTTTCATCCAAAACAAAAAACCTTTGCATATCCCGATATACGGAACCAACGAAGTTATAGACGTAACAGGCGCAGGAGATACAGTCGCCAGCGTAATCGCTTTGGCTATGAGTTGCGGCGCAAACGGATATGATGCAGCCCGACTTGCAAATTACGCCGCAGGTTTAGTGGTAATGAAAATGGGCGCATCTACCGTTACGGCAAAAGAATTAAAAGAAGCTTTATCCCGCTGATCTTGGCCCCGCGCGCTATGAAAAACACATGAAAAAACATATTAAAGTAATCGTTTGGAATGAATATATCCACGAAAAAAAGGACAAGGATGTAATCAAACTATATCCCAAGGGTATACACTCTGTTATCGCCGATTACCTAAAAAAATACAAAGAATTAAAAGTTCGCACTGCTATACTTGATGAAACGGAACATGGGCTTGGCGAGAAAATTTTGAAAAACACGGATGTTTTGATATGGTGGGGACATATAGCCCAAAACGATGTGAAAGACGAAATAGTAGAAAGAGTTTATAAACATGTTTTGGAAGGAATGGGACTTATAGTTTTGCACTCCGCAAAATTATCGAAAATATTCAAAAAATTAATGGGAACGACTTGCACGTCAAAATGGCGAGAAGCGGATGAAAGGGAAAGATTATGGGTGCTCAACCCTGCTCATCCTATTGCAGAAAGTATAGGAGAATATGTAGAGATTGAACGTTCCGAAATGTATGGAGAGCATTTTGATATACCAAATCCCGACGAACTAGTATTTTTAAGTTGGTTTGAAGGCGGCGAAATATTTAGAAGCGGATGTTGCTTTTATCGCGGTAAAGGCAGAATTTTCTACTTCAGCCCAGGACATGAAACTTACCCTATTTATTATCATAAAGACATTTTAAAAGTAATTTACAACGCTGTCCGCTGGACAGCGAAAAGAGAAAGTCCTAAAATAAGCACAGGAAATTTCCGCCCGTTGGAAAAATTATAAAATATTATGAGCCCTTTAAAAACCGACCAAACACGGATACTTATACTCAAGCCTTCGGCATTAGGCGATATCGTGCATGCTTTGCCGTTGCTTGCTTCTTTAAGGAAATCGTTTCCGAATAGATTCATAGCATGGGGAGTAAAGGAAAAATTCGCAGAACTTTTAGAACAAAACCCTTATTTGGACGAAGTCATAATATGGAAAGAACGCGGTTTTTGGAGATTCGCAAAAGATATAAGAGACAAAAGATTTGATATAGTTCTTGAACTTCAGGGATTATTCAGAACAGGCCTTGTCGCATATCTTTCCAAAGCGCCCCAAAGATGGGGGTTTTCAAAAGAAGAAGCAAAAGAGAACCAGTTTTTCTTTTTGAACATAAAAGCCCCCACGCCAAGCGTCAATATAGTCGGAAAGTATTTGGATTTCGCGGAACATCTAAAAGCAGAAAAAATAATAGAATTCCCATTCGTAGAAAAACCTTCAGCACAAGAATATACCAGCCAATACTTTCAACGCAACGGTATCCTGCCGGGAGAAAAATTAATCGCTTTAATTCAAAGCACCGGCTGGGAGAATAAAACTTGGAAAGCAGAAAGATTTGCACAACTTGGAAGGATTCTCGGTGCAAAGAAAAACTGGAAAGTAATGCTTGTTTGGGGCGTGGAAGAAGCCGAAAAAGAAAAAGCACAAAAAATAAACCAAATGGCTGCGGGTAAACTTCTAATTGCGCCTCAAAGCACGGTATCTCAACTTGTTTCCTTATTAAAAAGATGTTCCATGGCTATTGGCGGAGATACAGGTCCGCTACATTTAGCCGCCGCTTTAGGACTTCCGGTCGTTGGTCTTTACGGACCCACCTCGCCGAATAGAAATGCCCCCCTTACCGAAAAGAAAGAAATTATTTATCACACATTACCATGCTCTCCATGCTGGAAAAGAACCTGCAAAAATAAAACCAACGAATGCATGGACTCTATACAAGTCGAAGAAGTAATGCAGAAAATAGAAAATTTGGGAGCAAAATATTTTTAAGATATAATCCCTCTTAATTAAATTAATCATGCTCGAAAACCTAATGGATAAAGTGGTTTCTCTTTGCAAGCGCCGGGGGCTTATTTTCCAATCCTCCGATATATACGGCGGTTTGGCAAATACATGGGATTACGGCCCTTATGGCGTAGAGTTAAAAAACAATGTCAAACGCGCTTGGTGGAAATCGGTAGTGTACGAGCGCGATGATGTAATGGGAATGGATACGGCGATTTTGATGCATCCGAAAGTTTGGGAAGCGTCGGGACATATAAACAATTTTTTCGATTTAAAAAGCGACTGCAAGTCCTGCAAGAAACGTTTTAAGGTTGCGGACTTACAAGACAAAAAGAAATGTCCCGAATGCGGCGGAGAGCTAACCGAACCCAAATCATTCAATCTGATGTTTGAGTTAAGTTACGGCTCTGCTACCGATAAATCCAATATAACTTATTTGCGTCCGGAGACAGCACAAGGAATGTTTGTTAATTTTTTGAACATTTTAGACTCGAGACACCCGAAACTTCCTTTTGGATTAGCGCAAATAGGAAAAGCTTTCCGTAATGAAATTACACCGGGGAACTTTATCTTCAGGACGCGCGAATTCGAGCAGATGGAAATAGAATATTTCACATATCCTAATGAAGCAGATAAAAAATTAGAAGAGTGGATTGAGAAACGTTTTAATTGGTATATAAATTGGGGAATAAATAAAGACAATTTGCGTAAACGTCCGCACGGGAAAGACGAGTTGGCGCATTACGCAAAAGCATGCACAGATATAGAATACAATTTCCCTTTTGGCTGGAGCGAACTGGAAGGAATCGCCAATCGGACTGACTTCGATCTGAAACAACACTCAAAATATAGCGGCAAGGATTTGCGATATTTCGACGATGTAAAAAAGGAAAAAATTTATCCTTATATTATCGAACCATCTGGCGGTGTAGATAGAACCGTATTGGCATTTCTGGTTGACGCCTACCATGAAGAAAAAGTAAAAAATGATTTGCGTGTGGTTTTAAAGTTGCACAATGATTTATCACCGATAAAAGTAGCGGTACTACCGCTTTTAAGGAACCGCCCTGAAATCGTGGGATTGGCGAAAGAAATAGCACGGGATTTAAAGAAGGTTTTTGTCAGTGTTTATGACGACACCGGGGCTATCGGCAAACTTTACAGAAGACAAGACGAAGTTGGAACTCCTTTCTGTGTAACAGTAGACGTGCAATCGCTGGAAGACAAAAAAGTTACGGTTAGAGAACGAGATACAATGAAACAAGAGCGAATAAACATAGACAAATTAAAGGAATATTTAAAAAACAATCTATCGTAAGTTAAACACTCACTTCGTTTGATTCACTCTCTTTTGTATGAGAAAAAACGAACAAATTTAAAAAGGAGAAACTTATGGAAAAAAGGACAAAGTTTTTACTTGAAGAAAAAGATATACCGAAACGCTGGTATAACATTCAAGCTGATTTGCCGGAACCTCTTCCCCCAGTGCTTCATCCCGCCACAGGCAAACCCGTGACACCCGATGATTTAGCACCCCTTTTCCCAATGGAACTAATTAAACAGGAAGTAAGCACTGAAAGATGGATAGATATCCCGGAAGAAGTGCGCGATATTTATCGTTTATGGAGACCTACTACTTTATTCCGTGCACATAGATTAGAAAAAGTATTGGGTACACCCGCTAAAATTTTCTATAAATACGAGGGCACCAGTCCACCCGGAAGCCACAAACCCAATACTGCAGTAGCGCAGGCCTACTACAACAAAAAAGAAGGAATAAAACGTATAACTACCGAGACCGGAGCAGGACAATGGGGAAGCGCACTATCGTTTAGCGGTGCTTGTTTTGGTATGGAAATCAAAGTCTATATGGTTGCTATCAGCTACCATCAAAAACCATATCGCAGGATTATGATGGAAACATGGGGTGGTAAATGTATTCCAAGTCCCAGTCCCGATACTAACGCAGGTAGAGCAATGCTTAAAAAAGACCCCAATTGCCCAGGTAGTTTAGGTTTGGCTATAAGCGAAGCTGTAGAAGATGCCGCAACTCATGACGATACTCATTATTCGCTCGGCAGTGTACTCAATCATGTTCTATTGCACCAAACAGTTGTCGGGCTGGAAACAAAGAAACAAATGGAAATGGCAAATGTATACCCTGATATCATTATCGGATGTGTCGGCGGCGGTTCAAATTTTGCAGGAATGTATCTGCCCTTCATAAAAGATAAAATTGACGGGACAAAACCAAACCTGCGCATAATAAATGTGGAACCTGCAAGTTGTCCTACATTGACTAAAGGCCCTTACACTTATGATTTCGGAGATGAAGCCGGGCTTACTCCACTGCTTAAAATGAACACATTGGGACATACTTTCATTCCAGCCCCCGTTCATGCAGGTGGACTACGTTATCATGGAATGGCACCTATCATATGTCATCTCCATAATTTAGGATTAGTAGAAGCGCGCGCTGAACACCAGCTCGCTACATTTAAAGCTGGGATAAATTTTGCCAGGACTGAAGGTATTATTAGTGCACCCGAAACAAACCATGCCATCAAAACAACCATTGACGAAGCGCTTAAATGCAAAGAATCCGGCGAGTCAAAGACCATACTGTTGGCTCATAGCGGACATGGACACGTTGATATGGCAGCATACGAGGCATATCTGACAGGTAAGTTGAAGGATTATACTTATCCTAAGGAAAAGATAGAAGAAGCGCTTAAAGATTTACCAAAAGTGAAATAATCAACAAAATAAATAACGGTTTTCACTATTCGGTTAGCGGTTATCGAAAACGATAAGATTCTTTCCAAAAACCAAAAACCTATAACCGTTAGTTGTATTAACGTTAAATAATGGAGGTAGTATAAAGATGAGCGAGAAGTACGTATATTCATTCGGAGGCGGAAAAGCAGACGGCAAATCTGACATGAAGAATCTTTTAGGAGGCAAAGGCGCCAATTTAGCCGAAATGGCTAATTTGGGTGTGCCCGTCCCTCCGGGATTTACTATTACAACCGATGTGTGCACATATTTTATGAAAAACAGCAGTAATTACCCTTCAACTCTTGATGAGGAAGTAAATCAAGCATTAAAAAAAGTGGAAGATATTACAAAAATGGGATTTGATAACCCTGAAAATCCTCTTCTTTTTTCGGTCCGTTCAGGAGCCAGAATATCCATGCCGGGAATGATGGAAACAGTTCTAAATATAGGGCTTACCTCTAAAACTATCCCCGGACTTTTAAAGAAAAGCGGCGAAGAAAGATTCGTTTACGATGCATATCGCCGCCTGATTATGATGTAT
>CAZNJA010000037.1:657-13103 GCA_964573245.1 uncultured bacterium | reverse complement strand
ATGAATCCTTTCTAAAGTTAGAATTTCCGGGACATAATCTACCGCAAAACATTGAGATATCCTGATAAGCATATCCAAGTCTTCTCTGGATGGTAAATTTTCATCAAATAACCCGCATTTATCAAAACATTTTTTCTTAACCAACATAGTGGAACCAACTCCGGCTATGTTTTTTCTTAATAATTTCCCGAAAATTTCTCCTCGGCATTTTGGTAATTTCCTATCTTTTTTTAGACTGCCTTTATAATTTATATATTGAACTCCGACATACACCAGCCCCGGATTAAATCGGCTTTTACTAAAAACTTTTAATTGTTTTTCTATCTTCTGTGGCAACCAAATATCATCAGAATCAAGAAAAGCAATATAGTCCCCTTTTGCATTTTGAATGCCTTTGTTCCTTGCGGCTGAAGCACCTTTGTTTTCCTGACGCAGATAAATAATCCGTTTATCGGCAAACCCCTGGACTAACTGGTATGTGTTATCAGTAGAACCGTCATCCACTACAATTACTTTTAAATGTTTATACGTTTGAGCCAGAGCGCTTTCTACTGCATCCTTTAAAAAACTTGCCCGGTTATACGTGGGAATAATTACACTAACTAAAGGGTTTTCTTTTCCCATTTTTTCTCCGTTATATTAATTATAGCCATAGACAAGCCTACAAAAGTCCACAGAAGCATTACCAATTGTTTGGCATCGGGAATTTCCACAAGCCAATGAATAGAGCAAGCAATAAAAGCGGTAAATATTCCCAACATAACATTTTTTAAGAAGGCGTCTTTCAACTTCAGAAAATTTTTCCAAGTCAGAGCCATTATCGTAATCCATAACCAAAGAAACACTACTAAACCCAATAGTCCCGTCTCAAACGCTATCTCTACGGGATAATTATGCGCATGATATAGATCTAACCACCCCTTTGATTTTTCCATGCCCAAAGCTTTTAGCTCGGGTGAAATGAAAGATGGATATAAATTGTGAAAATTGTGGTAACCCCAACCATAGCCCGTAAAAGGCCTTTTCTTAACTTGGTCTATTGTATTTTCCATTAAGTAAATTCTATGCAAATAGTCTTCCTTGTCACCAATGCTAATAATTCTATTTTTCACCCTATATGGGGACAATACCAGTAATAGAAAAACTAGAACAATAACAATGAGAACAGCTTTTTTGTTTTTTATAAAACATAAAAAAAACACTGCAATTAATACACTGATCCAACTCGCTCTGGTATATGTAAAAATTAAACAGAAAAATGCCCCAGCAAGAATTAAGCCTGGTAAAATTCTAGGAATTTTGGGGCTATTGTACAATACCACAGCGAACGTAAAAGGGATAACATAATCTAAATATTGGGCAAACTCAGTAGAAGCTCCGAACATGCTCTTTAATTCAATTATATCTTTGGTAAAATATTGAATCATCCCTAAAATAATGGGAGCCAAAAAACTAATAAGAACTATCCATACTATATAACTAATGTTTCTCTTATTAACCGCAAAATTAACAATAAAATATGAAAGGAGAATAGGCTTTAGCCAATACTTCCTGAATTCATGCAGGCTATAAGAATAATCAACAGAAAAAAAGATTGAAACAATAATGAAAATCGTAAAGACTAAAATAGGCAAATTTATTCTTGTTCCTTCTATAGGAGAATGTAAAACTGACTTCATAAAGAAAGCAAGAATTATAATAAAAAAACAAAAAGTTTCAGTTGTCTGAATATGTTTTGGAAAGGGGATAGTTAAAATAATAACTGCGAGGAATATACCTATTATTTGCTCAAGTAGGGATAATATTTTTTCTTTTTTTTCCGTTGTCATTGCTATTATCATAAACAACAAGAGGAATATACAGAAAAATTAATGACATTTGTTATTCATCTCATTCATTGCATTCTTTTCTTAGTTCTTGGATGTATTTGTTCTATTGCGTTGTTTTTTTCTCTTTCTCTTTAATGTCCAGCGGTGTCTCTTTATCTTATTTTTGGTTTTGCTTCTTGCCATGTTCTCCTCCAATGACAACTGTTTATCTTATCTTACAGTTAGGTATATTAAGTTATTGTTACTTTTCTGTTCCCTTTACTCACCACTCCTATCAAAAAAACTTCTTTTTTATTTCTCCTGAAATAATCCAGAACCTTTTTTTCCTCTTCGGGACGAATAAGCAAAACCATCCCGATACCCATATTAAACACTTTAAACATCTCTTCTTCTGTAATATGGCCTAATTCTTTCAATCGCGCGAAAACCGAAGGAATTTTCCATCTTCCCGAAAAAATATGCGCCTGGAACCCATCAGGCAAAACCCTTTTTATATTTCTCATTAATCCGCCCCCTGTGATATGCGCAACTGCCGATATTCTTATATCGCTTTTTATAAGAGGCAAAATTGTTTTTGTATAAATGCGAGTGGGTTCAAGCAATGCATCAGCCCAAGTTCTGCCCAGTTTCTTGTCTTTCTTGTTCAGGATTTTTACTTTTTCTTTATCACTGGCGGCATCCTGAAACAAAACATTTCTGGCAAGGGAAAAACCGTTGGAATGAAGCCCTGATGACGGCAAACCTAAAAGTTTGTCTCCGGCTTTTACACCCGAACCGTCTATGACCTTCCCTTTTTCCAACACACCTACAGCAAAACCGACAAGTTCAAATTGTCCTTTTTTATAAAAGCCGGGCATCTCTGCTGTTTCTCCGCCTATCAAAGAGCATCCCGCCTGTTCGCATCCTTTTGCAACGGATTTAATTATTTGCTGGGCTATTTTCAGGTCTATTTGTCCGCAAGCCAGATAATCAAGAAAAAACAGCGGCTCTGCTCCCATAGCAAGAATATCATCAACATTCATTGCGACAACATCCACACCCACGCCGTTATACCTTTTCACTAAATCCGCCAAAACCATTTTTGTTCCTACGCCGTCGGCGGAAGATACCAAAACGGGATTTTTATAACCTTTAAGAGAAAAAATTGAGCCGAAACCGGATAACGAAGAAAGAACTCCCTTTCTATGTGTCTTAGTGACTATTCGGCTGATCCTATCGACAAATTCTTCTCCCATACCAACGTTGACTCCTGCTTGTTTATAAGTTGCCGATTTCTTGTTTTTCATGCTTTTTTCACGAATACTATTACACCGATTCCCCAAAATAACTACATCCCTGCCTACCAGAATCTGGCAGGCGGGGATTAAAGATCCAATCCACCATACGAAGAATTTTTCCTAACAAAATTTATCTGCGTAACCAGTGTTTCAATATACTGGAAAACGGGTGCATTGTCAAAGCATTCCGAGTTATGAGAAGAGAAAAATGATAGAATATTTCGAAATGTTCAAAGTCTCATTGATATCTCTCGGATGTCCAAAAAATCTTGTTGATTCGGAATATATGCTCGGGCTTTTGTTAAACAAAGGCTTTGCAATAGTTCCCTCACCGAAAGAAGCAGACATCATAATAATTAACACTTGTGCTTTCATACAACCTGCGCAAGAAGAATCCATAAATACCATCCTTTCTTTTGCAACAAAAAAAAACCGCAAAAAAATATGTGTAAGCGGTTGCTTGCCTTCTTTATTTAAAACAGAACTATTCAAACAGATTCCGGAAATAGATGCCATAATAGACCCTTTCAACATAGATAAGATCGCGATTACTTGCACAAAATTAGCAAAAGAAAAAGATAAAATAGCTTACACAGGAAAAAACAGAAGCTATAAAAACGAATTTACCCAAAGATTTTTCACAGGACCAATTCACTCCGCTTATCTAAAAATAGCGGACGGATGCAATAACTGTTGCAGTTACTGTATTATTCCACAACTTCGAGGAAAATATCGATCGCGCAGAATGGAAAACATAATAGAAGAAGCAAAGATATTGGCTTTGGCCGGATGCAAAGAAATAAATTTGATTGCACAAGATACAACTTTATACGGCGAAGACATTTACAAGAAAAGAAAATTGCCGGAACTTTTGGAAAAACTATCTAAAATAGAAAAAATTAAATGGATAAGACTTCTTTACACCCACCCTGCTCACTATAGCAACGAATTAATAAACACCATAGCAACAAACGAAAAAGTCTGCAAATATTTGGATGTGCCCCTACAACATTGTAATAACAAAATCCTTAAGGCAATGAGAAGAAAAGTAAATAAAAAAGATATAATGACTCTAGTTGATAAACTAAGGACAACTATTCCAAATTTAGCTTTGAGAACTACTTTTCTTGTAGGCTTTCCTATGGAGGGCAGCAAAGAATTCAATGAACTGTTAGAATTTGTAAAAATCATGCAGTTTGACCATCTGGGAGTATTCACTTATTCGGCTCAAGAAAATACAGTAAGTTTTAATTTCAAAGGGAGAATCCCGGAAAAAGTAAAACGGTTCCGACTAAAAAAACTTTTGTCTTTACAAAAAGAAATTGCCGAAAAGAAAAACAGAAAACTAAAAGGAAAAGTGATTACGATATTGATAGACAGGGAAATCACCCATGGGATTTATCAAGGGAGACGCCAAGCCGACACAATAGATATAGATAATACCGTAAAGGTAAAAGGCAACGCAAAAATAGGTAACTTCTACGAAGTTAAAATCATAAAGACAGGCGCTTATGAATTAGAAGGGGAAATAACTGATTCCAAAAACTCAAAAGACTTGCACTCGAAATCAATGTTTACGAAACACACTTAACAAGATAATCCCGCAATATATTTCTCGAGTTATTATCCATTTCTATAAACTGAAGCCCTACTTGGTAAAACACTTTTGAATCGCTTTGTTTGGATTGGGTCCAGATAACTTGAGCTATAACTTCTAAAAGAGGAAATTTATCGCAGGAAATACCCGCGTCTATTATACTGCCTTTGGAAAGTTCCCTTTCCGTTTCTATTCTGATTCCGTCAATACTAATATCTTTAACTATTCCGCTGAACTCTTCAAGTTTATCTTTAGAATAAACCAAAAATTTCAAGGTCATTGCGGGAGTAATTCGGGCAGTTTTTCTTCTCTCCACACCATCAAATATTTCTTCATCCTTATCCTTTAACAATTCAAAAATCAGAGATTGATTTCCGAGTCTTATCTTATCCCTGTGCTCCAGTTTATGCCTCAACACTTTTTCCCAATTTACATACACTCCGCTTTTGGATATCAAATCATAAAGTATATATCCTTCTTTTTCCGGTCTTATTTTTGCGTGGACATCAACAATTTCTTTGCCTTGCAAACACAAGTCGTTTTTAGAATTCCTCCCGATGAAAAACTCTCTATCGGTAAATAGACTATAAACAGGAGATTTATCATATTTTTTTGCATGGATTAAAACGGCGGGAGTATCCAGAACTTTTTCTACTTTTCCATGAGGTATGCTGTCTAAAGTGAGACGGTAGAGGTCGGAACTGCCTTCTTTTGCTCTATTTACGAAAACAGCAGATTTATAGCTTGCTTTTTCCCCGGACGCAACTTTATCTTTCGAACCCTTTGAAAACCATCTACCTATTAAGTTTTTCATCTGCCATTGTTCAGGGGATGCTTTCCCCAAGGTAATCCTTCAACCTGTTTTTCGATTTCTCATCCATTTCCAAAAATTGAAGCCCTATATTGTATAATATTTTCCCATCCTTGTCTCGAGCTCTTTCCCAAATAACCTGCGCTATAGCTTCAATAATCGGCAATTGAGCGGAAGAGATTCCCACTTCTATGATTTTGCCCTTTTGCAACTCTCTTTCCGACTCTATCCATGCACTATTAAGACTAATATCCTTCACCATTCCACTGACTTCTTTTATGCCATTTTCCGAATTAACCAAAAATTTCACAACCATACCTGTCCTATTTCCCATTTTTCTTTCGCGAAAAACTCTACCTTCTTTTATAAACTCAAAAATCAAACTGTAAGAGCCTATTTTAATTCTGTCTTTATGTTCCAATCTACATTTTGATTTTTTCGCCCAATTTACAGTCAATCCGCTTTCTGAGGCTAAATCATAAATCACATAGCTGTCTTGTTCGGGGCTTATTTTTGCATGGACATGAGAAATATTATCTCCTTCAAGACATAAATCATTATCAGGATTCTTGCCCACAAAAAAATCTTTATTATTGGGCAAATTGTAAACAGAGGAGTTCCCGTGATTTTTTTCACACACAAGAACAGCAGGTCGAATAAAATTGTTTTTCACTTTTTTCTGCGGCACATCCGCCAAAATATTATTATCGTTGGTTCCGTCTTTCATATTGGATATTTGTTAAGAAACACATTTAACAAGATAAGCACGAAGGCTTTTCCTTGATTCTTCACTCATTTCCAGGAACTGAACTCCAATCTCGTAAAACATTTTACCACTCTTGTCAAAATCGACTTCCCGCACTATAGTGGCTATCAAGTCAATGGAAGGAAGTTCCGGAGAATAAATTTGCGCTTCTATCATACTTCCTTTCTGCAATTTTTCTTCCAATTCTATTCTTGCTCCTTCCAAACTGATATCTTTTATTGAAGATACAAATTCTTTAGTTTTATTGTGAGAATAAACAATAAATCTTAAAGTAAGCGGCGGAGAGATTCTTACGGCTTTCCTTCTTTCGGCGCCTTCCAAAAACTCATCGTCTCTCCTATACCCTCTTTTCAAATCAAAAAGCAAAACATTGGAGCCAATTTCAATTTTATCCCCGAATCTTAATTTATACTTATGAATCCGTTGATGATTCACTTTCACTCCATCTTCCGATAATAAGTTATAGAGAACATAGCTGTCTTTTACAGGAGTTATTTTTGCGTGAAAAGCAGAAATATCGGGCTGGTCCAAACACAAATCATTTTTGGAGTCTTTGCCTATATTGAATTCTTTGTCATGCGGCAACTCATAAACCTTGGATTGTCCTTCTATTCTCATAAACAAAACCGCAACAGGTTTGCCCCAAATATCTTTGTTTTGTGAATGCGGTTCCAAAGCAGAGCTTGTTTCTTTTTTTACATTATTCTTTTTTCCAAAAAAGAAAATGCTCATGGTAACCTCCTAATTTATACGATATTTCTACCGCAACAATTTTTATATTTTTTCCCGCTGCCACACGGGCAAGGGTCATTCCTCCCTATTTTGGGTTGTGTTCTCCGATAAGGCACTGTCTTTTCATCCGTTTGCTGATGAGTAACCCGAGTATCAGGCATTTGTTTAGACGTTGTGCCTTCTCTTCTCAAACCCATCGAGTCCGGATGCAAAAATCTCATTCTATCAGAAGCCAAAATGTTTTCGGGATTTCTTTCTTCGGATATTCTGACTTTCAAAAGATAATTGGTAATTTCTTTCTCAATTCTATAATTGAGAGCGCCGAACATTTGATATGCTTCTTTCTTATATTCAACCAATGGATTCGTTCCGCCGTAACCTCTTAAACCTATCCCCTGTCTTAACTCGTCCATATCTCGCAGATGTTCTTTCCAACATCTGTCTATGGTCTGAAGCAAAACTATTTTTTCCAAATACCGCATTACTTCACCGCCCATTTCTCGCTCTCTTGCTGTATATGCCTCTTGTATTTTCTCTTTTAGAATATGTTTTAATTCATTTGTGTTTATTTGATTTGCATCTATAGCAGGAAAAGAAATAGAAAAATGAGAAGAAACGAACTTTTTCAAACTCTCCCAATCCCAATCTTCCGAATGAATATTTTCCGGCGCGTAAAAAGACATTTCGTTTTCTATCACATCGTCCATCATCTGCAAAATAATTTCCTTTAAGTTTTCTTCCTCCAGAGCTTTTCTTCTTTCTTTATATATAACTTCGCGCTGTCTATCCATAACATCGTCGAAACTCAATAGATTTCTTCTTATTTCGAAATTTTGCTCCTCAACGCGTTTTTGCGCTCCCTCTATAGTTCTTGTAAGCCAAGGATGGATGATTGGCTCGTTATCGGGAAGTCCAAAACGCCCCATAAGATTTTTTATTCTGTCACCGCCGAATATCCTTAAAAGGTCATCTTCCAATGAAAGAAAAAACTGCGAAGAGCCGGGGTCGCCCTGTCTGCCGGACCTTCCGCGCAATTGATTATCAATGCGCCTATCTTCATGCCTTTCCACACCCAATATATGAAGTCCGTCTATTTCGGCAACGC
The DNA here is from genome assembly GCA_964573245.1 of uncultured bacterium. Lineage (GTDB taxonomy): Bacteria > CAIJMQ01 > CAIJMQ01 > CAIJMQ01 > CAIJMQ01 > CAZNJA01. The sequence continues at coordinate 4,986 of CAZNJA010000037.1, read as the reverse complement.
CTTTGCCCAACTTTATATCAGTTCCTCTGCCTGCCATTTGCGTTGCAATCGTTACCGTTGATTTTTGTCCTGCATCCGATATTATTTTCGCTTCTTTTTCATGGTATTTAGCGTTCAAAACTTCATGTTCTATGCCCTCTTCCTTAAGAAGTTTAGAAACTTCCTCCGAACTTTGTATCGAAATTGTCCCGACCAATACGGGTCTTCCCTTTTCATGCAATTCTCTTATCTCTTGTCCGACTGCATTCAACATCTCCTTCCTTGTTTTGTATATAACATCTGTCATTTCCGTCCTTTGCAAGGTTTTATTGGTCGGTATTTGAACAACTTCAAGGTCATACACTCTTTTAAACTCATCTTCTTCGGTTTTGGCAGTTCCTGTCATACCCGCATATTTCTCGTAATAAAGGCGAAAATAATTCTGAAAAGTAATCGTGGCTAAGGTCTGGTTTTCTCTTTCGATAGTTACCTGCTTTCCCTCATTTATAGATTTTGCTTCAAGCGCCTGATGCAGCCCTTCGGAATACCTTCTTCCCGGAAGAAGTCTGCCTGTAAATTCGTCAACGATAAGCACTTGCCCGTCTTTTATAAGATAATCCTTATCTTCACGAAAAAGATTATGCGCCCTCAAAGATTGCTGAATACACCCTGCAAAACCCATATTCGCAGTATCATAAAGCGAATCTATTCCTAATAATTCTTGAGCCCTTTCTATTCCATCTTCGGTCAAAGTAACAGTATGCGCTTTTTCATCCACTTCATAATCGACGCCTTTTTTTAGCCGTCGGACTATTTTGTCTATTTTTAAATACATTTCAACCGAATCATCGGTCGGGCCTGAAATAATAAGCGGAGTCCGCGCTTCGTCAACCAGTATGGAATCTACCTCATCGATAATCGCATAATGCAAATTCCTCTGAACGATATCTCCTTTCCTAACGGAAATATTATCGCGCAGATAATCAAACCCAAATTCATTATTCGTCCCATAAGTAATATCGCAGCTATATGCTTCTCTTCTTGCGGTTATATCCATATTTGATTGAATTACCCCAACCGTCAACCCGAGCGATTTATATACGGGCCCCATCCATTCGCTGTCTCTATGGGCAAGATAATCGTTTACAGTAACGATATGCACGCCCTTGCCGAGCAAAGCATTAAGATACGCAGGCATAGTTGCCACAAGAGTTTTTCCTTCACCTGTAGCCATCTCCGCAATCTTACCCTCGTGAAGAACAATCCCTCCCATCAACTGCACATCGAACGGCACCATATCCCACGTAATCTCTATATCGCTGACATTCCAACGTTTGCCCACCATTTTTCTGCAAGCTTCTTTAACCAACGCAAAGGACTGAGGCAGAATATCATTAAGTATCTGATTATATAAATTCTTTACCTCTTTCTTGACTCTGCCCTTCTCTTCCGCGCCGGAAGCCATATCTATCTTTGCATTAAACCCTTTTAGCAATTCCTCGCTTTCTTTATATTTTTGCGCGGCTATTGATTTTAATTCTTCCGTTTTTTTGAGAATTCCATTCTCGGAAAGCGACTGCATTTCGGATTCATGAGAATGAATTTCCTCAACGATTTTAGAAAGACGCGCCAGTTCTTTTTTCTGACGGATATTGGATAATATATTGCCTAACATAACGGTGCATTATAGCATTGGAGGGGAAAGTAGTGAACCCAGCCCTTGCACGCAAGGGCGGGACAAGGAGGGAAATTGACAGGCAAATATATTTTCTAATATGTTTTTAGTCGACAAAAGGTTAGATAAAATAACCTACTTTCTATCCTTCTTATACCACTCAACCGTTTTCTTTAGTCCTTCAAAGAAACTTACTTCTGCAGAATAACCAAGTAATTTCTTTGCTTTGCTCATATCAGCCCAAGTATATTTAACATCTCCTGCGCGGGGAGGAGTAAATGTGGGTTTTATATCTTTGCCTAAAATTTTATTTATATCCCCTACAAGTTGTAATAGGTTGTATGTCTGTCCTATTGCGACATTAAATATCTGTCCTGCCGCTTCGCTTTTAATCGCGGCTAAAAGATTAAAATTCGCAACATTTTTCACATATGTGAAATCTCTTGACTGCAATCCGTCTCCGTGTATAGGCGGTTGTTCATCTTTCATAATACAGTTTATGAACTTGGGAATAACGACGGCATATTGGCTTTCAAGAGATTGCCTGGGACCGAAAACATTGAAATATCTTAAAGCAACAGTTGGAAGTTTGTATGTTTCGTTAAAAACTCTGCAGTAATATTCGCCTGCAATTTTGGTAGCGGCATATGGAGAAATAAGTTTGGGGATAGATGTCTCTGCTTGAGGTTTCTTTTCGTCAATTTCTCCATATATGGAAGAAGACGAAGCAAATACAAATCTTTCCACTTTATTTTCGTGCGATGCAAGAAGCATATTAAGTATTCCCGTTACATTTACATCGTTATAAGTCAGCGGGTCTTCTATGGATTTGGGGACAGACCTTCTTGCCGCTTCATGAAATATGAAATTTACTCCTTTGGTGATTTTTCTTAATAGTTCAAGGTCTCTTATATCGCCTTTGAACAGTTCGATTTTATCCATTATGTGCGCTATGTTCTCTTCTTTTCCTTCGGAAAAATCATCGATTATTTTAACCGTAGCCCCAAATTCAAGCAATCTGTCCGCGATATGTGAACCAATGAATCCCGCACCGCCTGTTACTAATGCTGTTTTACCTTTTAATCCATCCGAAAAAAGTTTTTCAATATCCATTCTTACTCTCCTATTTTTGACAGAGTTTGTTTTTTATGCGATGAGCAATTTTCTTAAGATTCACCGATTTTGTTCTATATATTTTATTAAATTTTTTATCTTTAATAATTGCAAGGTTTTCCTTAACATTAAGTATGCCTATTTCAATACTGCTATAAGCAAGAGATAACGATACGACTATGTCGGAAATCAGTCGGGGATTGCATATCGGAAATAATTTTTCATTTAGTTTAATTACTTTAACTCCCATTTGCGCAATATCAAACGGGACTTTAGCCGCGTTTTTTAAAGCTTTTTGGATTTTTTCGCTATTTGCTTTTGAGGACTTAAAAAGGATTGAAACTTTTTTATAGGCTTTGATATCTTCATCAATCAACGCACTCATTTTCTTTCTTAAGTTCTCACTTTCTTTAAGAAGAGTTCTTAATTTCTTATCATTTCGCGGGTTTTTCCCGATACTAAAATTTACAGCCATTGAAACCAAACCCGCAGCAACCGCTCCGGCCAAAGCGCCTGCACTGCCTCCTCCTGGTGCAGGTTTCCTTGCTGCCAGATCGTTAAGATATTTATTTATAGGTTCATCAATATATTTTTTATCCATTTTAATTACCTATAAGGGAAAGTGTCTCTGCTCTTGTTTTTTCGTTCTCGCGGAATATGCCTCTTACTACCGAAGTCTTCACCGTAGACCCGCTTTTTTTGATGCCTCTCATAGTAACGCAGAGATGTTCAGCTTCCACAATTACCATTACGCCTTTAGGTTTAATAGTTTCGTTTATTACATCGGCGATTTGCGAAGTAAATCTTTCCTGTATTTGCAATCTGCGGGACAGAACTTCCACAACCCGCGGTAATTTAGATATTCCCACAATCCTATTTCCAGCGGGCATATAGGCAACATGCGCTTTGCCGTGAAAAGGCAACATATGATGTTCGCAAAGCGAATAAAAAGGGATATCCTTAACAAGAACTATTTCATCAAAATTTTGTCCTTTAAGGATTTTAAGTTCCAAAGCGGGATTTTTGCCTATACCGCCAAGGATTTCCTTATACATATTTGCCACTCTCTGCGGCGTTTGTTTTAATCCCTCTCTTTTGGGATCCTCACCGACAGCTTCCAATATCATTCGTACGGCTTTTTTTATTTTCGCCTCGTTCATTTTTATCCCTTTTTAGTCAACCAGTTTGCTGGTTAGCAAGTTAACCAGTTGAATGATTAAATATTAATTCATTTCCCCGTTACAGGTTAACCCGTTTACTCGCTCACTATTCTAGTGCCTAAAATGTCTTTCGCCTGTAAACACCATTGCGATTCCATATTTATTGCAAGCATCTATGCTGTCGTGGTCTCTTTTTGAACCGCCGGGCTGTATAATCGCAGTGATTCCCGCCTTATGTGCTTCTTCCACGACATCGTTAAAAGGGAAAAAAGCATCAGAAGCTAAAACAGCTCCTTTTACTCTCTCTTTAGCCTTTCTAAGAGCAATAAGACAAGAATCTATACGACTCATCTGTCCTGCCCCTACCCCGACTACTGTCTCATCTTTTGATAAAACTATAGC
>CAZNJA010000037.1:0-647 GCA_964573245.1 uncultured bacterium | reverse complement strand
CGTCGCTAAAAGGGAAAAAAGCATCCGATGCCAAAACAGCGCCTTCAGGCGTTTGGCACGCCCCGTTTAGAGATGAATCCCTAACGGGGCAAGCTTTGCTTAAAGCAATCTTCATAGAATCGATTCTTGACATCTGTCCTGCGCCTACACCTATCGTTCTTAATTCTTTGCACAAAACAACTGCATTTGATTTTATGTTTTTTACTACTCTCCAAGCAAACAGAAGTTCTTTCCATTGTTCATCATTCGGTTGAACCTTAGTTGCAACTTTCATATCTTTTTTTTCCGTATGGAGATAATCTTTATCCTGTAGGAGATAACCGTCAATAACGCATCTTATATCCGTTTGACCGGCAAAACTTGAGGTCATTTTTATTATTCTTAAGTTTTCTTTTTTCCGGAAGATTTGAATTGCTTCTTCTTCATAGTCGAGCGCTATCACTGCTTCGACAAATGTCCTTGTTATTTCTTTCGCTAAATCCTTTGATACCTTTTGGTTAAAGCCGAGCACTGAACCAAAAGCGCTTATAGGGTCGCATTTATGAGCTTTCTTATATGCGGAAAGAAGGTCTTTGTCGCAAGCAAGTCCGCAAGGATTGGTATGCTTGATAATTACGGCTGTCGGTTCCTTAAAATCCTGCGCTGAG
>CAZNJA010000036.1:0-13365 GCA_964573245.1 uncultured bacterium | reverse complement strand
TAGTAAAACCGGCGCGCGCCAAATTCTCCGCCAATTCTTCAGTCACGGTTTTGCCGTAATAGGAGGCTCTTCTCATCCCGACAATCGCTATCGGCATTTTATAATCCTGCTCCGTGAATTCTCCTTTTACATACAAAAGAAGCGGGAAAGAATGAATATTTTTTAGAAACGGGGGATAACCCGGGTCATTGAACATAACGATTTCAACTTGCAATTTTTGGATAAGAGAAATTTCTTTTTTTATATCCAGCCATTTCTCTTTGTTTCGTATTTTTTCTATTAAGTCCGTTCCGATTCCCTCTACGGAGGCAAGTTCTCTATCGGTCCTTTTAAATATATTTTCGGGGGTGCCGAATTTGTCAAGCAAGGCTTTGCCTTTTATAGGGCCCAACCCCTGAACCGCATTAAGATAAAGCCAATATTCTATGTTTTCCATTTTGAAATAAATTTCTAATAAGATAAATTTGGTTTTGCGTCCAACATCAGGGAAGATACAGTCCCTTTTTTCAACATCCAATATCCCAATCCCGCTACCATTGCGGCATTGTCTGTGCATAGCTTGAGTTGTTTTGGGAAAAACACTTTTAAATTTTTATTTTTTGCTTCTTTTTGCATTTTGAAGCGTATCCTTGAATTTGCGGCGACGCCTCCGCCTACGACTATTGTATCTGTTTTTTTCTCGTTTGCGGCAAGAATAGTTTTCTTGACAATAGCGTCAACTATCGCTTCCTGAAAACTTGCGGCTATATCGGGTAATTCTTTTTTGGCAATCTTGCCTCTTTTTTCTACATATCTAAGTAGCGATGTTTTTAAGCCCGAAAAGCTAAAGTCGAACTTATTATCCATATGCGCGCGCGGAAACTTTATTGCTGAAGGATTTCCTGTTTTACTTATTCTGTCTATTATGGGACCGCCCGGATAGCCCAATTTTAAAATTTGCGCTGCCTTGTCGAATGCTTCTCCGCAGGCGTCGTCTCTTGTCTGTCCCAAAAAGGAATACACAAGAAAATCTTCGACATAAAAAAGAGACGTGTGTCCACCTGATATTATCAAGCCGATATACGGGAAATTTATTTTGCATCCTTCTAAAAAATTTGCATAAAGATGCGCTTGGATATGGTTTACGCCAACAAGGGGAATGGATAAACTGTATGAAAGTGCCTTTGCGAATTCGACGCCTATCAACAGAGAGCCGGCAAGCCCCGGTCCATAAGTTACGGCTATTGCATCTATTTTCGAAAATTTTGTCTTTGCTCTATTGATGGTCTCTCTTGTAACCCAGCCGATGCTCTCCAGTTGTTTGCGCGAGGCAAGTTCGGGTACGATTCCACCAAAAGGCGCGTGAATTTCGTCTTGGGAAGTTATTATATTGGATAAGACTGTTTTGCCGTTTTCCACAACTGAAGCGGATGTTTCGTCGCAGGACGTTTCTATTCCAAGAATTAACATATTTTAACTAATCGCTGTTCGGTTATTGGTCCGATGACTCCGAAAAGACCGAGTATCGGACTTCTTCGGAGTGTTCGATTTTCGTAAAAATTTTTTCCCGCTAACCGCAAACCGTTGGTTTATTTAACGTTTATTTTTCAAGCAGTTCTGAAACCGGGACTATTTTAATTCCTTCGGCTTCTATCTTAGGAAGCGCTTTTTTAAGGACGTTTAATACTTCAGAATTAGGATGTGCTATACCTATTGCTTGTCCGTTCGATAACGCTTGAGAAATCAATTCTTCAATTTGTTCTGTTATATATCTTTCGTCTTTTTTATTGTCAAGGAATGTGTCTCTTTCAAGATATTTCAATCCTTTTGCGGCTGCTATTTTTCTTGCTTGTGAATGTGGAGTTGTAAGACTGTCAACAAAAAACATTCTTTCTTTTTTTATAACATCCAATAATTCCGATACTACTTCTTCTTGCTGCATTCCCTTTGAACCCTCATGATTATTTACTCCAACGGCATGAGGAACTGTTTTTAGGTTTTGCGTTAAAATAGATTCAACTTCTTCTTTGCTCATTGCTTCAGTAATTAGCCCCTCAATAGAGTTATAGTTACTGTTTTGAGATTCGAGGGGTTGATGTAACAACACTTCAAAGCCCAATTCGTGAGCCAGCTCGGCAATTTTTTGTGAATTCCGCTGGTGAGGAAGAACTGAAATTGTTAAGGGGTAAGAAATCCTTAATATTTCTTTCTCTACATCTTTACCATATCCCATATCGTCAATTATTATGGATATCTTTGGTAGGTTTTCCTTGCTGATAACAAGGGAGTGCGTGATAATGTTTCCTTTGCCTAACGATATTTGCAGTTTTTTGCCGTCTTCAAGAAAATTATATGATGATATTTCTCCACCTGCTTGTTTTATGCTCCTGTCTATTATTTTTAAGATTTCATTTAGTGAACTGGATTGCCTTACCAGAAACTCTTCGTGAATTTGTACCCACTTAGTCTTCCCCTGCGAACTTTTTTCTTCCCAATATTTTTTAATTATGTTTTTCTCTGTTATTCCTAAGCCGATAAGCGCTTTATTGAGAGAATTTTCCATAACCGAAGACAAGGAAAATTCGTTTGGATTTGGATACAGTTTTTTGTGATTGAGAACCGACCAGATACTTAACTCTGTAACAAGTAATGCCAAAAGCCCGAAAAATAAAACTTTTTTATTGGTCATCCGTTCTCTATACTCTCTACTTGCTACTTGCTACTTTGCTCTTCTCTTCCAGATACTCGACTGCTTTTCGTAATTGCGGGTCTTTACCGACATCTTCTTTTTTATATCCCGCAAGGAATTCACGAATCAGTTTTCTTTCTTCTTTCGAGATTTCCACCTCTATATCCGGCTCTATGCCCTTGCCTTCTATAGACTCGCCTCTGGGTATATAATAATGTGCGGTGGTCAGTCTTAAAGCGTAATCTCTGTCAAGTTCGATTATAGATTGGACGGAACCTTTACCAAAAGTTTTTGTTCCTATAATTACTGCCCTGTTGTTATCCTTTAGTGCGCCTGCCAATATTTCCGAAGCGCTTGCACTTCCTTCATTCACCAAAATAACGATGTCTTTGTTTGCCGAGGGATAAGGTTCATTGCGAGAAAAATATTTCCTTTTGTCTTTTGCGTCTCTCCCTTCTGTATATACGATTAACTCCCCCCTGGGAAGAAAAATGTCCGATATTTGTACTGCCGAATCAAGAAATCCGCCCGGATTGTTCCTTAAATCCAATACTACGGATGTAGATCCTCTGTTATGCAATTCAGATAATGCTTCTGCAAGATGTGTGAGGGTGTCTTCTCTGAAAGCCGTAATTCGGATATATCCTATATTGTCGTTTATCAGGGTTGTTCCTTTAATGCTTTTTATATGTATAACTTCTCTTATAAGTTCGAACGTGAGCAGCTCTTCTTCCCCTTCCCTTAAAACTTTAATACTTACTTTTGTGCCGGGTTTGCCTCGTAACTGTTGGGCGGACTTCCATGTTGACCACCCTTTTGTGGATTCGCCCTCTATTTCTACGATTTTATCTCCGGACTCTATTCCTGCGCGAAAAGCAGGGGTATCCTCAATGGGAGAAATTACGGTAACTATATGGTCTTGCAGTGTTATTACCATCCCCACACCTTCCAGTTCGCCTTTTGTTTCCACTTCAAACTCTTTTTTTATTTCGGGCGTCATGAATTGCGAATATGGGTCCAAAGAGCCTACCATCCCTTCTAAAGAACTGTCTATAAGTTTTTTTACGCCAACCTCTTTTACGTATTTCTGCTGGATGGTTGCTATTACTTTGGCTAAAAGTTCAAGGTGCGGATAAATTTCTTCTTCCGCAATGGAATTCTTTTGAGGAATATCTCCGACCGCAAATATAAGGAGAAAAACCAAAAAAATTACCAACACACACTTAAATGATTTCATTTTTTATTCCCTGTCCCCACACCAAAAGGTCTTTTGGTGTGGGGACATATTTTATCTCTTGTTCTTGTGTCTATCCCGTTTCCTCCTCTTCTTCAATTTATGGGTAGACATTTTTTTTCTTTTTCTTTTTCGACCGCAAGGCATACCAGCCCTCCTTATTTTTTATGAAAGTAGTAAGTAGTGAGAGTTGAACGGCAATCTTTTCCTTCCCTACTCTATTTATATAATTAAATTTTTTCTTTTAAATTTTCTAAAAGTTTATCCAGAAACTTTTTTTTATGAGGAACATTTTTTTCGGTTTCAAGTTTGGCGAATTCCTGCATAAGCTTTTTCTGCTCTTTGCTTAAATTCACCGGAGTTTCCACAAGCAACCTGACATATTGGTCTCCGTTAATATGGCTACGAAGGTTCGGCATGCCTTTCCCTCTTAGACGAAAGGTTTTTCCGTTCTGTGTGCCCTGAGGAACTTGCATACTTGTTTTCCCATCCAATGTTGGAACCTGAATCTCTCCTCCTAAACAAGCTGTCGTTATAGAAATCGGTATATCGGTAATTATATCATCATCTTTTCTTTGAAAGAAGTGGTTTTCGTCAACACGAATGAAGACATAAAGATCTCCCGCTGAACTGCCTTTTATAGCTCCTTCGCCTTCGCCTTTTATTTTAATACGCGTCCCGTTATTCACACCTTTAGGGATATTGACCGTGATTTCCTTTGATTTCCTTACTCTTCTTTTCCCATGGCAGCTATGACAAGGTGTTGTTATAATTCTCCCTGTCCCCGAGCATCTTGAGCATGTTTGTCTTATGATTATACCGATAAACCCCTGCTGAAAAGTGACTTCGCCTGTCCCATTGCATTCAGGACAAACCTGCGTGCCTGTGCCTGGTTCGCTGCCTTCCCCTTTGCAACGCGGGCAAGTTTCGTTTTTAGATACAGTAATTTCTTTAATTACGCCTGTAAACGCTTCTTTTAATGAAACCCTTAAGTCATAGCGCAAGTCTGCACCCCTGCGGGTTCGGGAATGAGCCCTGCTTCCAAAGAATGAGCCAAAAATATCCTGAAAGTCGGTAAAAATATCTGAAGAAAAAATATCTTCAAAACCGCTAAATCCCCTGAATCCGCTTCCTGTAACCCCTGCATGTCCGAATTGGTCATACATTTGCCTTTTTTCAGGGTCGGATAAAACAGCATATGCTTCGGAGAGCTCTTTAAATCTTCCTTCTGCTTCTTTATTATCCGGGTTTCTATCAGGGTGATATTGCAGTGCTAATCTTCTGTAAGACTTCTTTATATCGTTTTTAGAAACGTCGCGGCTTAAGCCCAGTATTTCATAATAATCTCTCTTAATCATTGATTTCTACCTCTGCGGATTAAAAAACGGAAAATACTATTGTTTTTTCTTTATTTGCTCTTCCGCTTTTTTTAGGGCTTGAATTTTCAACGGCAGCCCAAAAAGTTCTATGAATCCTTTTGCGGACTGGTGGCTAAAAATATCTTCGGGAGAATATGTCGCCATTTTTTCGTAATAAAGCGAATGCGGAGATCCCCTTCCCGTCACAATACAGTTGCCTCTGTGAAGTTTTAAAGTAACTTCGCCTGTCGTGTACTGGTGGACTTTGGCTAAAAACGCATCAAGCGCTTCTTTTAAATCACAGTACCATAGTCCGTAATAAACTAACTCGGCATATTTGCTCGATATCAATTCTTTGAAATGCAAGGTTTCTCTGTCAAGGGTGAGGGATTCTATTTCCCCTAAAGCTTTATGCAGAATAACAGCGGCCGGAGCTTCGTATAATTCTCTGCTTTTTATACCGACGAGTCTATTTTCAACCATGTCTATTCTGCCTATGCCGTGCTTTGCTCCAATTCTGTTAAGTTCTATGATGAGCGCAGATAATTCATATTTGTCGCCGTTTATTTTCTTGGGAACCCCATTTTCAAAATATATCTTTATGTATTTAGGGGCTGAAGGCGTATTGTTTATGGATTTCGTAATTACCCATGCGTCTTCGGGAGGTTCCTGGTTGGGATTTTCCAAAATGCCGCATTCTATCGAAGTCCCCCATATATTTTCGTCTATGCTGTAAGGGCTTTTCTTTGTGGTGGAAATCGGGATATTGTTTTTCTTTGCGTATTCTATTTCTTCTTCTCTTGATTTTAATTCCCATTCTCTAAGAGGTGCAATTATTTTTAAATCAGGCGCAAAAGAGAAAATCGTAAGCTCGAATCTCACCTGGTCGTTGCCCTTTCCAGAACATCCGTGTGCTATGGCGTCAGCGCCCTCTTTTATTGCTATCTCAACTAATCTTCTCGCTATCAAAGGTCTTGACAGCGCCGTAGCCAGCGGATATTTCTTTTCGTATAAAGCGCCCGCTTTCAATGCGGGAAGGATAAATTCGCTTGCGAATTCTCTTTTTAAGTCTTCCACATATACCTTGCTTGCCCCTGTCTTTTTTGCTTTTTCTTCAATATTTTTTCTGTCGGTTCCTTTGCCCAGGTTGGAAGTATATGTTATAACTTGCGCTTTGTATTTTCCCTGCAACCATTTTAAGGCGATCGAAGTATCAAGACCGCCCGAATAAGCTAAAACTATTTTCATTTACTTCTCCTTAATATTAATTATACCCATTATATATTTCTCGGTCTCTTTTGCCAAATCTTGAGAATCTATAAGAACCGAAATCTCGTTGTTTTTTGTTAGCCCGTGATACGTCCAGTTGTGGCTTCCGATTATCGTATATCTGGAATCTACCACTATTGTTTTTGCGTGAGTTAAAATTCCAACACCGTCATAATGCACTTTTACCCCGTTTTCGGAAAGGATTTTGCCGGTATTTTTATTTTCTTCGGTCGTTTCTTCATCGAATTTTTCGGAAATATCAAGTAAAACCGTTACGTCTACTCCTCTTTGTTTTGCTTTTATTAAATCCTGTAAAAGGATATTGGATTGTGAAGTCGGATATTTAGGGTAATATCTAAATGAATACATTACGATGAAAACCGATTTATTTGCGCTGTTGAACAATTCATGGACTTTTTCGAAATATTTTTGGGAATGAAGAAGTTCTATGTTTTCTGCCGGGGCAGAGAAAACAATTTCTTGTTGCAGAAAAAAAAGGACGGAAAACATCGCGAACAGAACCTTGAAAATTGTTTTCATCATTCTTCCAAAAGCAAGGCTAAGAGCGCTTTTTGTGTGTGCAGTTTGTTTTCCGCTTGTTCTAACACGATTGAGTTTGCCCCGTCCATCACTTCTGACGTTATTTCTTCGCCTCTGTGGGCAGGAAGACAATGCATAACAAAGACATTCTTTTTTGCCAACTTAATCAGTTTTTCGTTTATTTGGAAGTCTTTGAAAGCGTTTATTCTTGCTTCCTTTTCTTTTTCTTCACCCATTGAAACCCACACGTCCGTATAAATTACATCTGCGTTTTCGACTGCTTCCAAGGGGTTATTCTTTATTTCGATTTTGCATTTTGAATTTATTTGTTGCGCGTCTTTTAAAATTTCCGAATTTGGTTCATATCCTCTCGGCGAAGAAACAATTAAATTAATGCCTGTTTTTGCCGAGCCGTATATCAACGAATTACAAACATTGTTTCCGGCTCCTATATACGCCAACTTTACATTTTCCAATTTGCCCATTTTTTCTTTTATCATAAACATATCGGACAAAACCTGGCACGGATGCGACAAATCGGACAAAGCGTTTATTACCGGAATCGAAGCGTTTTCAGCCAATTCCGTTAGATTATCGTGTTTATATGTCCTTACCGCCAAGGCGTTCAGATAAAGGGAGAAGATTTTTGCCGCGTCCGCCAATGTTTCGCCTCTTTTTAACTGCATTTGTTCCGACTGCAGGAAAAGAGAATTTCCACCGAGTTCTCTTATAGCGATTTCGAAGGATATTCTCGTCCTTGTAGACGGTTTCTCAAACAAAAGCCCCAAACTTTTTCCGTCTAATAAGTGGATGATTTTTTCTCCTCTTTTTCTTCTCTGTTTAAACTCCGATGCCATTTGGAAAAGGAGATTGATATCCTGAATATTTATATCTTTTATCGAAAGCAAATCTTTATTCATGGTTTTATTTTATATTAGCCAATACCTCTTCCAAAATTTGCAGTCCTTTGTCAATTTCTTCTTTCTGAACGATAAGAGGAGGCAGGAATCTTACCACATTTTCGCCTGCCGTGCCTATTAACAAACCCTTATCCATGCATTTTAGCAATATACCCCTTGCACCGTTAGAAATGGGATTGATTTCCATCCCCAACATTAATCCTTTGCCTCTTACTTCTTTTATAAAATCATATTTATTTTTTAAATCTTTTAGCTTTTCTTTGAAATAATTCCCCATTAATTCAGCATTCTTTATTAGGTTATCTTCAAACATTATTTTCAGTGTTGTAACTGCGGCTTTTGTCGCAAGAGGATTTCCTCCAAAAGTTGCCGCATGATTGCTTGGACCGATGCAGGAAGAAACTTTTTCGTTTGCGATTACCGCTCCTATGGGAACCCCTCCGCCCAAAGATTTAGCCAGAGTAACCATATCGGGTGTTACCCCGTAATGTTCATATGCGAAAAGTTTTCCCGTTCTTCCCATTCCGCACTGGACTTCATCGGCAATTAAAAGTATATCGTTTTCATCACAGAGTAATCTTATTTGTTTGAGGAATTCTTCTTTTGCGGGGTTTACACCGCTTTCTCCCTGTATCGGTTCAATCATTATTGCGCATGTTTTTTGAGTAACAAGATTTTCAACAGATTCGACATCGTTAAACTTTGCGTATTTAAACCCAGGCACTAACGGTTCAAACCCTTTATGAAATTTATCCTGTCCGGTGGCAGTAAGCGCTCCGTAAGTTCTTCCGTGGAAAGAACCGCTCATCGTAATTATTTCGTATTTATCTTTTCCATTAGAGTGTCCATATTTTCTTGCAAATTTAATAGCAGCTTCAATTGCTTCAGCGCCGGAATTACAAAAGAAACATTTTCCCGGGAAAGATTTTTCTACCAAAATAGACGCTAATTCAATCTGGTTCGGGATAAGGTATAAATTTGATGTATGGATTAGATTTGCCGCCTGTTCTTGGATCGCTTTAACGAGTTTAGGATGAGAATGTCCCAATCCGTCAACCGCAATACCTGCAAGCAAATCAAGATATTCTTTGCCTTCTACGTCCCAGAGTTTACATCCTTTCCCGTGGGAAAATGCAACAGTTTTCCCGCCATAGGTGGGGACAATATATTTCTGGTCTAGTTTTAATATCTCTTGTGTATTCATTTTAAATATATTTTCCTTTAAAGTTTGATTCTTGATGCTAGATTCTGGATTCTCGTTAATGAAATTTTGTTCCTTGTTTCTACTGGTATCGAGCATCTAGTATCAAGTATCCAATATTTTATCTTTTGTTATCTGCGTTCCAACACCTGTATCTGTAAATATTTCAAGTAAAATACAGTGTTCTACTCTGCCGTCTATTATATGTGTTTTGTTAACACCTTCCATAATTGCTTTTCTGCATTCTTTAATCTTAGGTAGCATGCCGCTGTTTATAATATCCTTTTCTATAAGCGAATCAATTTCAGCTACTGATACGGTTGATATAAGAGAATTATCATCAGAAATATCCTTCATAATTCCAGGTTTATTGGTCAGGATTATCAATTTTTCCGCTTTTAAAGCAATAGCTATATCCGATGCCACAGTATCGGCATTTATATTCAATATATTGCCGTTTTCTTCTCCTAACGGAGCAATAATCGGTATTAGGCCTTTTTCATGTAAGTCATTTATTTTCGAAGAATCTATTTCTTCAACTTCTCCGACCATACCTAAATCTTCCCCTTTTGAGGACTTAATCTTTTTTGCTTTGATAAGTTTCCCGCCTTTCCCGCAAACACCAACTGCCTGTGCCCCTTCTTTATTAATAAGGTTTACGAAATTTTCGTTAACTTCACCAAGCACTCTATCAACAATCTCTATTGTTTCTTTGTCTGTTTTTCTCATTCCTTCTATAAACTCCGCTTTCTTTCCCAGTTTCTCCAGAAGTTGCGTTGCCTGCGGTCCGCCCCCGTGTATTATCACCGGCTTTATACCCACAAATCTCATCAAAGCCACGTCTTGCGAAATGGTTTCTTGGACCTCTTCACTTGCCATCAATTCCCCGCCGCATTTAATAACAATAACTTTCCCGTGAAACTGTCTTATATAAGGCAGTGCCTCTACTAGTGTTTTTGCTCTATCAATCGCATTCTTCATTTTAATTTCAAGTTTTCAAGTCGTATAATGAGCGTTTATTTTGACATATTCCTCCGTCAAATCGCAACTCCATACAGTAGTATGTTTATCTCCGTGATGCAAATCCATGTCAATTTTTATTTCTTTGGATTTTTTCAATGAATCAGAAATCTTCTTTGCGTCGTAATCTATAAATTCCCCTTTCTCTATTAAAGATATTCCCTGCAATTTCAAAGATATCTTTTCGGGATTAAATTTCACTTTCACCGAACCCAAAGCCGAAACTATTCTTCCCCAATTCGGGTCGGCGCCGTACACAGCGGTCTTTACCAAAGCGGATTTTGCTATTGCTTTTGCGGCTCTGTGCGCGTCTTTTTCATTCCATGCGCCTTTCAGATTTACTTCTATCAATTTTGTCGCGCCTTCGCCGTCGGCCGCTATTTTCTTGGCCAGGTCCTGGCAAACGAATACAAGCGCTTCGGTGAAACTTTCAAAATTTTCGCCTTTCGGTTTTATTCTTTCGTTTCTTGCCAAGCCGTTAGCCATTATCAACACGCTGTCATTAGTTGATTCGCAACCGTCCACTGTTATTCTGTTAAAAGATTTATTCACAGCGATATGCAATGCTTCATGCAACGCTTCTTTAGATATGCAAGCATCCGTTGTCAAAAAAGCAAGCATTGTCGCAAGGTTCGGTTCAATCATTCCCGAACCTTTCGCAATTCCGCCGATTTTAATCGTTTTATTGCCTCTTCCCTTTATTCCCGCATCGATTGAAAATTCTTTTAATTTAGTATCCGTTGTCATTATCGCGGAAGCGGCAGAACCGCTCCCCTTGCAATTTAATTCTTCGACAGCGTCCATTATTCCCTTATTTATTTTTTTTATGGGAAGTTCCTTCCCTATTACGCCGGTTGATGCAACTAAAACTTCTTCTTTTTTAATTCCTAAATTATCAGCGGTTACGGTAGCCATTTTTTCGGCGTCTTTTATTCCTTTATTTCCCGTGCAGGCGTTTGCGCTACCGCTATTCGCAACAACCGCATGGAAATTATTGCTTGTTTTAAGGTGTTTCATATCAATAATAACCGGCGCAGCTTTGAATTTATTGGTCGTGAACATACCCGCCGCCAAAGCTTTGGATTCGGAATATATTAGCGCCAAATCCTTCTTCCCGCCCTTTTTAATTCCGCAGCTCACGCCCGAGGCTTTGAAACCGAGAGGCGCGGTTACGCCGTTATTTATTTCTTTGAACATGTTAGTATTTATTTGGTTAATAATGGTCAATAACAGTTGCTAGACAAATTTTAAAAGGTAACCCGTGTTAACCAATGTTAACTTATATTAACTTATGTTAACCTTTTTTTATTCTATCTTTTACAATGCTATAATATCACTTATTTTCAAAATATTAAATACGAAACGGGGGAATTCATGAGCGCAAAACTTATAGACGGAAAACAGATAGCCTCAAAAATCAAAGAAAACCTGATACTTGAGCTAAAACAAATTAAAGATAAAGGAATAATTCCGCACCTTGAAGCGGTTTTAGTCGGCGATAATCTTTCTGCGCAAATATATGCGGAAAATCAGAATAAGGTTTGCAAGAAACTGGGGATTTCTTATAAGCTTGATAAACTTTCCGAATCGATTTCTCAAAAAGAACTTGAAGATTTTATACGGCAACTAAACGAAAATCCCAAAATAACGGGTATCATTCTTCAGATGCCTGTTCCTTCTCATATAAATGCCAGGCAGGTCCAAACGAAGATTTCTCCCGCCAAAGATGTTGAAGGAATACATCCGGTGAATATAGGCGAACTTGTTTACGGCAACTCGGTCCTTGCGCCCTGCACTGCGCTTGCGGTTATGGAAATCTTGAAAAATACGGAGGTTTCTTTAAAAGGTAAGGAAATCGTAATCGTGGGACATTCGGAAATTGTCGGCAAGCCGCTCATGCTTCTTCTGCTTCAATCCTCTTTAGAATCCCCGACTCCTACAGTATGTCATATCGCCACACAAGATTTAGCATCCCATACCAAAAGGGCGGATATTCTTATCGTAGCAGCCGGTAGGGTGGGATTGGTAAAGGGAGATATGATAAAAGAAGGCGCTATTGTTATTGATGTCGGCATAAACAGGATAGTTAAAAAAGACGAAACCGGAAAAGTGATTGATAGAAAAATAGTCGGAGATGTGGTTTTTGAAGAAGCAGTCCAAAAAGCATCTATGATTACTCCCGTCCCCGGCGGAGTCGGGCCAGTAACAACCGTAATGCTCCTTAAAAATACACTAGAGGCGGCGAAGAATGTTAAAGATAGATAAATTATGACAAGAAAAATCTGGATAAACAAAGTTTTAATCGGCATTATAGGAATTTTTTGTATGTCGATGTCTTTAAGTTTTGCGCAATCTCTTGATGAAAAGAAGGAAATAATAAAGAATGCTTGTCAAACACTGGAAAAAAGTATCAAGGAAACATATCAAGGTAGCGGAACTGCAAAAGTGTTAATACATAGAGAAGCATTGCCACCTGCAGAAATTAGAGTAGATCGTGAAACTGGTGAGGAGAAAATAATAAAACCCCGCGGTACAAAAATAGAAACAACCGAAGAAAAATTTTTAGTTGATTTTGCTTTTAAGGGTGAAAAATCTTTAGCAGAACGCTATGAAATTAACGAAAATGGTGAGAAAAGAAGACTTTTATCCTCTACTATCAATACGCCTGAAATAAGCTTCCACTATAACGGAGAAGAGAATCACGCTGTTCGGGCACCCACAGAATCCTTTAGGTCGTTCTATCGCGAACTTGGTTATGATTTCCATCCGGAAGTTTCAATTCAAATTACTGGAAAATCATTTTGGGAAATGATGGGACTGTTTCTTAAGTATGAGAAAGTAGTTAATATGAATTCTGACACAAAAGATGTGTTCAGAATAGAATTCGGCGATAAAATTAATGGAGAAGCTCCTGTAATTTTTGTCCTCAATCCACAAGCTAATTTTCGTCCTGTTGAATATTCACTTAAAGGAGAAATTTTGGGAAATAATAATAAGAAAATTGGGGAAGACACTTTTTGCTATCAAGCAAATTGGAAACAATATTCACCTAACTATTGGTATATCAAAGACCTTAAATATGAGCGTTTAGTAAAATGGGAAGAAAAATTACCTACAAAATACAGAGTAGAAATAGAAGTATTAAGTTTTGACCC
>CAZNJA010000035.1:0-13466 GCA_964573245.1 uncultured bacterium | reverse complement strand
TTTACGCTGGGATGAAAACGCAGCCCGCCTTTGTAAGGGCCGATGGCGCTGTTCATCTCTATACGGAAACCGCGGTTAACCTGGGTCCCGCCTTTATCATCCAGCCAGGGTACGCGAAACATGATTACTCTTTCAGGTTCTGCTATTCTCTCCAATATCTTGGCTTTCTGATATTTAGGGTTTTTTTCGATAAAAGGTATTACAGATTCAGCTACCTCTTTTACTGTCTGATGAAATTCGACTTCACCGGGATTTTTCTTGATAATTTTTTCCATAAAAACTTCAATTTTGTTCGGCATATTGAGTCCTCCTAATTTGGTGTTTTTTGCGTTTTGCAAATTTTCATTTTCTTATATTAATGATGTCATTTTCGGTATGAGATTGTCAAATAAAAAAACCACGGCGTTTTCCACAACGTCGTGGTTCAAACTAGCTTCAACTGCAAAGGGATTATATCATAAAATGGAGCAAATTTTAATTGGAATGTAGAAATCCCCGTTTTGACGTTAAATTTAGATGTAAAAATAGATACGTTCGGCAGTTATCATAAGGGAAGAAACTACATAACAGGCATTTATTTTGGAGACAAGCGTAGAATTTGCCTTTGCATTTTAATATGTGTATATGTTAGAATTCCAAAAGGTGGGAAAACTTAGATTGTAATATTTTCAGAATCTAAACAGGTTTGCTTGTCCTAACTAATAAGGAGGCAAGCTGAATGCACCACGTTATAGTTAAGTTTTTAGAAGGAGGAGAAAAGGCAGGGGAAGTTTTTAGTTTCAATATGAATTTCCCCGTTTTTTATTTGCAGGCCAAGAATGCAAAAGGAGAAGCCGAGAATTTTCCTGTCAAAGTAGACACGGTCAAACAGATTATTTTCCTCAAGAAGAAAGACAGCAATGGAAACATCCTGCACAAAGAAACCATAGACCAATCAACATATGCAGGGGTTCTTCCTTATAGGTTGATGGTGGAATTTAAGGACGGACAGAGAATTGACGGCTCTACCAACAAATATCATTCCAAAGACAAAGGTTTTTTTGTTGTTCCTCTAAACCCCGCGGATAAAAGTGAACGTATTTATATCAATGCTGCTGCGGTTAAAGATGTCGATTGCAAAAGATTATTGGGCAAAAAGTTAATAGACCAGCAAAACATTACTGTGGAAGAAGTGGATGAATCCTTTAAACAGCGAAGGTTGGAAAGAGATAAAGAAGATACGAAGAAAAACGAAAATTTGGTCCGGCAATCTAAAGGGTTTTTTATAATTAAAGATGGAACAAAACAAACAGAAGAAATCAAGACCAAACTTTTGGGAGAAGTTATTCGAGGTGCGGGATACATTACTGAACAGCAATTGCAAGACGCTGTAAACAAACAAAAACAGCAGAAGGGCAAGAAGTTAGGTCGGATTTTAGTGGATCTTAAATATGTGACCCCAACCGACATCTGCGTTGCTTTAGCAACTCAATTTCACCTGCCTTGGGTAGACCTGTCCAACATGGATATCCCGCAAGAAGTGGCCACGCTTCTTCCTGAAAAAGCTGTGCGCAAATTGGGCATAATTCCGATAGAAAAAAAGGACGATATACTCGTGGTTGCCATATCTCAACCTCAACACCCTCTAATAGGAATGAAAGTAAGTGAGTTTACTTCATTTATCGTCGAATTGGTTATAGCTTATGATGGATATGTCCAGTCAGCTATAGAAAAATATTTCCCAAACAAGCAATGATAGGATAAGGGAAAGATTATTTGTCGGATTTCTTGACCCTGCGTTTATAATGACTCTTCTTTTCCGCCACTAAACCAATGGCGTGTTTTGTTGAGGGTAGATAATTGTGAACTTTGCTTTCGCGAAAAGATGCACGGTGCTTATTCAGTATTCTTATTATTTCGGTTACCAAGGGAACATCTTCTTTATCTAACTGCTTTACCTCTCTGAAAAAAGCGACCTTATCGATATCTTGAGCAATATCTCTTATGTCCTGCGGCAGTAGCCCAAGTAAATCCACGACTGTTTCTTTCTGAAAGAAAAAATCCACGGGAATTTGCAACCCTTCACTAATCCTTTTGAGCATTTTTATAGAAGGCATAATATCTCCTCGCTCGATTTTTCCGATGTATGTATAATCCATTCCGCCATGTATTCTTTCCGAAAGTTGTTTCTGGGTCAATTGTAGTTTTTTCCTTGTATTTTTTAATTTTTTACCTATTTCTTCCGATAAAAAATTAGTCTCTTCTGTCCTCTTTTTCATAGGAGGAATGTTAGCATAATGGATGTCGCCATACAAGTTTTAACCTTTGGGTTTTACTTATCTATTTTGCGGATAAACTTGGCAGTATTTGAAAGAGTTGACAAATAAGTTATTATTAGGAATAATATGTTGTATATCTTTTATATGCAAAAGGTTATATAATTCCTTTTTATAGGAATATGCAAAAAGTGTTTAAACCATTAAAAATCTTAGAGCAAGTTGACAGGAGGTTGATTAGTGTATTGTCAAAAGAACAATTGGAACTGCTTCTTTTATTGGTGGCATCAGCCGCGAAAAATAACGGGAAAGGAAAACTCGAACGCGAAACTATTGGAAATTTTGCAGATGTCTGCTTTAACGGGGAAGACTTGTTTGTTTTATGTCAGAATCTCATGAGGTTTGGCTATGGAAGATTAACTTGCTGCAGGGAAGACAATCCCAAAACTCCTCCCTGTCTTACTGATAACTGGAAAAATTTACCTATTGGAGTAATTTTTTGGACCAAGCAAAAAAGAAAGAAAAAGTGCAAAAACATAAAGAACAAATAGAAAAAATTATGAGCGAAATGAAATGCTCAAAAAATTTTCGATGCTATGAATCAGGGTTTAAAATCTTAGGCAAAGCTGAAGATATTCATATCGAGTCGTTTGTTAAGTGTTTGGAGGCAAAAGCTTGGGAATGTGAGTTTGCATTTGCTTTTGGTTCCGAGTATTTCTGTAAGTGCCCTCTTCGTATATATATTTTGAAGAATTTGGGAAAGTAATGTCCCGTAAAAGCTGGAAACTCTTTATTCATTCCGAATATATTTTCTCGTCTTTCTAATTATTCTGACCTTGATTATATTTTCGGGTGTTTCCGGGGTCTTTTCTCCGTAATCTTTGAATTGGCGTGGTATTACTGGTGAGGGTTGATGATAAGTTCTTTGCCTTCCATAACAATATCTATTTGGTTGTATTCCTTGGCTTTTTTTAATAGATTTGGATCAATCCTGAAAAACTTTGCCATTGCTTCGTCGGTACAAACAGGCTGTTTCCTTCTCCTTTCACCTTTTCTCTTAAAGATAAGAAAATAATTATAGTTAATCCATGCAAGTTGAAAAAAGAATATAACCAGCAATGCCAAACCGCCATTGTGTAGAATTTCTATCAGGTCCCATACGCGGGATTCAGTGATGACTTGCTGATAGAAAAATTGTAAGCCGAGCAGCCATAGTATAACGGTTATAATAGGCGATATCCAATACAGCCACAAAGCCCAAAGAGAAGCTGCGATTGCAGTTTCTGCTATGTGCCTGAGCCGAGATTTAAATTCAGGTCTGTCTATTATTGGAGGGTATGTATTCCTCTGTCGGGACTTTGCCATTTTACAGAAACTCCTTTTTTTCTTAACAAAATTTTAAATACAGAAACAAATATTGCTACCGCGTTAATTCCCCAATAGAAAAAAGGATACCAGATAACCCAGAAATAATATCTCATTAAAGACCTATCTTCGTAACGGGAATCTATATATAGACTTGTTGCAAGTTGAATCATGCATATAAAAGCAAGAATGGAACCTGTCCATGTCGGTGGTATGAATGGTTGTGCTATATTAACATCTATTAATCCGAAGGCGTTTAAAGCGTAAGCGACTGCCCAGGAAACAATTAAAAAACCAAGAGAGAAAGCCCATACTATCGATATTATGTATTCTATGTGAACAGGCCAAAGGCGTCTTTGTTTCCACTGGGTCCATATATTAATGTGTTTTTTGACTACTTCTACTCCGCCTTGTGACCATCGCAGTCTTTGTCTCTACAATCCCCGTACTGTTTCGGGTGTAAGTATCCAGCATAGAGCGCGAGGTTCGAATCTTACATCCCAGAACCTCCTTTGTAGTTTCCATGTTATATCAATATCTTCTGTAACAGTATCGGAATCGAAAAAACCGCAGTCCTTTAACGCGTTCTTCCTGAAAGCAGCGATAACCCCTGAAACTGTTAAGACTTTCCCTAAGATGCGTTGGGTTCTCTTTATAAGACCTATAATACTGGAGTATTCACCAAGCTGGACTTTGGCCAATAATGTTGTTCTATTAAGAATCCGGGGGTTGCCGGTTATAGCTCCGACTCTTGGAGAATTTTCGAAATGCCATGCCATCCATTTAAGAACATCTGCATTTATGAAACAGTCGGCATCTATCGTTAGAATTAGTTCACCTTTACTCATAAGTATTCCCATATTTAGAGCTTTGGCTTTACCGCCGTTAGGACTTAAGTTAATTACTCTGAGCCACTTGGGATATTCTTTTGCGAGTTTGTCTAAAACCTGAGAAGTCTTATCGGTACTGCCGTCATTTACTACGATTACCTCGAAATTAGGATAGTCTATCTTTTCAAGATTATGTATAGTATCCGCAATGCCTTCTTCTTCATTGTGTGCAGGCACTATGACAGAGAAGAATGGATGCGATTTAAGGGAAGGACATTCTATAACTTTTCTCTCGTTGCGGTAATAGAAAATAAGTCCCCCTAATATCCAACTTAAACTCATATAAAGCGGATATAGAAAAACGAAATAGTTAAGAAATAACCAAAAGTGTATCATTTTATTTATTCTCTTTTAAAGGGAAAATCTTCGCTGGACATCATCAAGCGAATGATTTTTTCGTCCGGTTTGTTGTCTATACAGTTATCCGGGTAATATGCTATATGTTGCGCTCCTGCTGAGACCAGTGTTCTTAACCAACTATCAACCATCCTTGAATTAATCCATTTATCTCTTTCCCAGTCATATGTTTGAACCTTGAAGATTGTTTTTTGTATTCCGTCAGGATATTCTTTGGCTTTCTGAACGAGTTTTTGCAGCCATTTTGTGGAATTTTTGACCTTTTCCATTTTCGGATAAGCCATGATGAAAACATAGTCGTATGCTTTTAAACTGTCGGCATAATTCTGAGCAAACCATTCTTCGCTTTCCGGATTCGTTAACACGGGAGCATATAGCGTGCGAACGGATTTTACGAAAGGGTTATAGCGAAGAAATGCCATCCTGAGTTCTTCTGTGAGTTCAACCAACGTTTCGGTTTTGAGCCTGGTCCATCTTTCTTTCTGTTCTTCATTAAGTTCTTGATAGGGTATGTCTTCACCGCCGCTTATTTTCAGATATTGCGCTAAAGCGGCAGGATTGAAATCTTCAAAGTCATTGAGATATCCATCGTCCTGAAATACTATACCGTCAAGACGCGGATTTGCGGCAGAAAGGTCTTCATAAAGCATTACGAGTTTCCGGCGCACTTCGGCGCTAAAAGGCGAAAGGCGCGGATACCATGAGCTTGACGCGGTCTTTTCTCCGTAACGGAATTGCATGACTCTTAATCTCTCGTTCTCTCTTTCGTTGAGCAAAACAATACTCAACATAGGCATCCAGGCATAAACCTTGATACCCCTGATTGATAATTGGTTCGCAACATGATTGAAAAGGTCATCACGCATAGGGAGCACGCGGTTGGGGAAATAAACCGAAGAAATGGCTCCGTCTCCGTTCTCGTCGCAGAAAGCCTGTAAATAAACGGTGTTGACTTTCATGCTGAAAGCGCGCTCTATGAACTCATCTATATTCTCTTTTTGTTGAACCTTGTCAGAGTCGTATAATAAGTCCAAATCTGCGTGCATAACTCGGCGTTTCGTAGGGGTGGAAAAGTTTATTTTCAAATTTCCAATGAATTCTTCTATAGTAGGATTACGCATAACAAAAGAACCATAGACAACATCAAGGTTATCTGCGCTTGCCAATTTATCCGTAGCATCGAATGTTGCTTTAAATCCGGCCCTTTTTGCTTCTTCAATACAGGTCTGATTATATTCTCCATAGGGCCAGATAATTGCCCGGGCATCTACCCCGAGTTTTTCTTTTAAAATTTGCCGTGATAACAGAAGGTCGTCATATACCCTTTCCCTGTAATGTTCTTTGGTCTCATAGGTTTGTGTGTCGGGATAATATTCAAGTGTTACCGCAGCCCAAGCGGTATTTCCCTGGGGATTGGAAAGAATATCATGGTGAAGATTGTGGCTGTGACTGGCAATTTCCACCAGACCGCTGTTAGCCACTTCTTGAAGCTGCTCCCAGTTCATAAGAGGCGCCTTGATATAATCCGAAGGATAATTCTCCATCCAGTCGGTTACCACTCCAAGAATACACGGGTAACCATATAATTTCAAAACGGGATACATGAACTCATAAAAAGACAAATAGGCATCGTCAGACCTTAAAAGAACTGCTTTTTCGGGAAGAACAATTTCTCCCTTATTTGCCCTGAGTATATCTTTGAAACTAATGAAGTTATAACCATGGGCGCGCAGATATTCAATCTGCTGGACAAATGAGACTCTATCCACGGCAAAATCATCCAGATCGACGTTTTTGGGCGTATCGTGATAAATAAGTACGTTAAAGGTGTTCTGTTGCGTAGATTCCGCAGCATTACATAAACCTATAGTGAAATACAGTATAAAAATTAGACCTATGATTTTTTTTATAATATCTTTCATTTTCCCTGTTTTCCTTATATTAATTAAAAATTCTTAGTAAGCGTGAGATAGAAACTTGTTATGTCCGTATATTCCCCGCTGTAATTTTTCTTGGAAAAGTTTACACCGATTAAGAATGCAAGTGTATCCGAAATCCTATAATCCTGCTCATACTGAATATACCAAATGCCTTTTTCGGAGAATTCCTTTTCTTTTTGTGTCCCGATTCCCACATAAAGACGGTCTACCATCGCGCTTTCATAATGTCTATACCATACGTGTTCCACCATCGGAATTATGTAAACAGAAGAAAACTCTTCCGGACTATAGTATTCTAATTCTGTTTCGGAATTGGTTGACAGATAACCTTCCAAAGCCACACGTGTCTTCCAATAAGCTCTGGTAGTAAGGGCTTTATCAAATCTCAATCCGTAACTACGGATTTCATTACCGTCGGATAATTGATAAAGATTTGATGTGACCCGGGTTAGAAAACTTTCGCTTTGGCGATAAATACCTACAAATCTGTATTCTTCTGCTTCTACCCCAAGCGCTTTAGCCTGCAAAGGTACACTCAAAGTTTTAGAATCATGCATAAGGTTAAATGAGAAATAATCGTTGGGATTAAAAGTAACTTCACCTGAAAGACCGATATCTGAATCCTCTTCGTCTTTAGATACTGCTGCGACAAACCCCCAATCTCTATTTAGACGCCAATCCATACCTATGGAGGCGCGTTCTATATTCTCTCTGGAATCTCCCTGAAAATCCTGTTGCCAGGCATACATTCCGAAAATTTTTCGCCAAGGATATAGAGGTTGTTCCAATTTAACGGACCAGTATGTTTCGTGAGCGCCGGGTATTTCGTTTGAAACCGAAGCATCAAGCGTGAAGGTGCGCATATCCTGAATTTCAAAATAGCGGTTGAGGCGTTGGACATTCAGGTTTATAGGATATTTTCGTAGAAGCTCTTTTGCCAAAGCTCTTGCTTCAATTCCATCGTCGTTTTCATTTAGGGCGTAACAATATCCAACCTCGCTTGCAATATCTTCGGGGGGTGAAACTTCAATTGATGTATCCGGATCTACAACGGGCGCTTTTAGTGTTTGTATTGTTTCAAACTCTTGCAGTGCCTTTCTTGTCCACCCTCTCCATAAATATGTTTGAGCTAAGGCAGTACGAGTATGTAAATTGGCGGGACCAATATAAAGAAGGTCTTCAAGGCATCTCTGGCTTTCAGCTAATCTATCCTGATAAAGGTACCACCATGCACGAGTATATCCAATTTCTTCTTTCCACCAATTGTCTTGTAAAATCCCTCTATGTATGATTTCAATAGGCATCTCACTATCAAGTTCATCAAGAATAGCACCGGCTTTCTCATATTCTCCCATTTCTACTGTGGCGGCATATATCCCTCTCCTTGTCTCGCCGTATGAAGGATCCCAACCTTTTGATAGTGCTTCTTCATAAAGGGCTAGAGCTTTTTTCGGCTGTCTGACGTATAGATAAGCACCTGCCGCAGAATTAGAAATCCATGGTGGAATTTCCTCGTTAGCATTCTTTAAATTTTCATATTTGTTGATGATTTCCCACGCATTTTGTTTATCCTGAAGAGCAAGAATCTGGTCGTTTTTAGTTCTTGAGAAAAATTCTTCGGAGAGATTCTCCTCAACATAATATATATTCCTATCTAAAATTTCTAAAGCAGTATCCGGCTCTTGCCACCATATCCTAACCATAGCCTGATTCCCTAATAGTTCTTCGTGTATAGCAGGGTCAACGATATCTCCCGATTCTTCTAATTTCTGTTCGACAAGACTATACGCACCTAGCGATATAAGTGCTTTATATTTCAGGGTGAGGGCTGTTTGACTGTGGGGATATAATTCCAATATTTTTTCATATACTTCGTATGCATCAATATATTCACGCTCATTGTCAAAAAGTTCTGCTTTTAAGAATAAGGCTTCTATATTATCCGGTTCTTTATCTAATATATCCGAAATAAAGCTTTCTGCTTTTTCATATTCTCCTTTTGTAATCAATGTTTTACTTATTCCTAACTTGGAATGGATATTAAGAGGGTCTTTCTCAAGCATTTCCATATACAAGACTTCGGCGTAATCCACACTTATTTCGTCCCGCAAAAGAAGAATGTCAACCAGATATAATCCCAACCAATCTCTGTTTTCCTGCTCTTTTTCCATCCTTTCTTCAATATATTGGCGTGCTATGTCGGTCTGGTTATTATCCAAGTAAGTATATATAAGCCCTTTTGTAGCTTCCCTGTTTGTTACCTCTTTATCCTGGTCTTTAATCCCCAGTGCAAGATATTCCCTGTAAAGTTCTATTGCTTTGTCATATTTGCCACCAATACGGTAACATTTTGCGATTTCCGGGAGGACATGGTCTGGAATATTGTATCCTGAAGGCAAACCTTCATAATTTTCAATCGCTTTCTGCCATTGTCCCGACCATGCAAGAATTATAATGTAATCCGACACAACTTCTGGCGCATTGTTGGACTTTGTCAAAGCTTCGTTAATCAATGTAAAAGCTTTATTGAAATTCCCACTTTGAGCTTGAATTACAGCTTTTTTGTGAATGAGTTTTTCTTCTTTCTCTGCAATATCTATTATTAAAAATCTGCGCAACCAGTTTTCATTTTTTGGTTCTTTGGTTATACGCTGTTCAACATATTTGCGCGCCGTGTCGATTTGGTCGCTGTCCAGATAGGTGTATATAAGCCCTTTGGTAGCTTCTTTATGCGTGATTTCCTGTTCCTTGTCTTTTATCTCAAGGCTAAGATATTGTTTATAAAGTGCAATAGCTTTGTCGTATTCCTTGACAATTCTGTAGCATTTTGCAACTTCCGGCAGGATATAATTAGACGGGATATAATTTTCAGGCAGTTTTTCGTAGACCAATATAGCTTCATAATATTGTCCTGCCCAGGCAAGTATAACTATATAATCGGATACAGCTTCGGGTGCATTGTTGGATTTCTTCAAAGCCTCGTTTATTAAAGCAAACGCTTTTTCAAAATCTCCGTTTCTTGCATACATTATAGATTGCTGATGAATGAGTTCTTCTTCCTTTTCCGCAATATCTATTATTAAAAATCTGCGCAACCAGTTTTCATTTTTTGGTTCTTTAGTTATACGCTCTTCAACATATTGGCGTGCCGTATCAATCCGGTTGCTGTCCAGATAAGTGTACACGAGTCCCTTTGTGGCTTCTTGATGCGTGATTTCCTGTTCTTTATCTTTTATCTCAAGTGATAGGTACTTTTTATATAGCTTAATAGATTTATCATATTTCTTGGCAACCCTATAACATTTTGCGACTTCAGGCAGTAAATAGTTGGGTGGGGTATAATCGGCAGGAAGGTCCTCGTAAATATTAAGAGCTTCCTGGCATCGTCCTGCCCACGCAAGAATTACAATGTAATCCGAAACAACCTCAGGAGCATTATTTGTCTCTTTCAAGGCCTTATTAATCAATGTGATTGCTTCTTCCAATTCCCCGTTTCTGGCAAGAAGTATTGCTTTTTGATGGATAGTGTTTTCTTGTGGGGCTGGACCAGAAGTCTCTGCTATTTCCTCTGCAGTTAAAACATCAGATGAAGAAATAACATATATAATTAAAAAACAGAAAACAACAATACAAATATTACGTTTTTTTAACATGATTAAAAAGTTCTCCGTAAATATTCCTGCATCTTTGCCTGAACTTTGAAGTTACTTTGCCGAATAGGAGTTATCTGAAGTATTCTTTGTTGGTGAAATATATATCATAGCATTGAGATTGTCAAACAACCAAAATTCATAGCCGTTATGAACGGAACGGCATACTATCAAAGTATCAAAAATTTTGCAACTCTGTAAAATTGAGGCAAAAGTATAATACATACTTGAAGGTCTTGTCAAGTAGTGTTATCATTAACGTCTTCCGACTCAATTATTAAAACATTTTTATTAAGACTATTAAGATATAAGATAAAACAAAAATGATTATTAAATGTTGGGGAGCAAGAGGTTCAATACCCGTTTCAGGGAAAGAATACATCAAGTATGGTGGCTCTACCACCTGTGTAGAAGTAAGAACCAAAAATAACGAGGTAATCATAATCGACGCGGGTTCTGGCATAAGAAAATTGGGGCATGAACTGCTAAAAGGAAACAAACATGAATACAATATGATATTCACGCATGCGCACTGGGACCATCTTTTGGGATTTCCTTTTTTTCAGCCGATATATGCCAAGGGAACGCGTATAAAAATGTATGGCTATCCTTTTGCGCAGAAGTCGGCAAAGGAACTGATTAAAATGTCAATGACTCCGCCTTATTTCCCTGTAAATTTCGAAGATATAAAAGCCGAAATTTCCTACCATGAAGCATTAAAAGAAAAATTGCACATCGATTCCGTTACTGTTATTCCTATCCCTTTGAGCCATCCTAACGGCGGGTTCGGTTATAAATTTATTGAAGATGATAAAAGCTTTATATTTTTGACTGACAACGAATTGACCTTTAAACATCCTGGTGGGCGTGATTATAAAGATTATGTGGAATTTTCCTCCGGCGCTGATTTGCTTATGCATGATTCTGAATACACAGAAGAAGATTATAAAATAAAGAAAGAATGGGGACATTCTGTTTATAAAGATGCCCTAAAATTGGCTGTTGAAGCAGATGTTAAACAATTTGGGTTGTTTCATCACAATCAGGAAAGAACGGACAAAGAATTGGATGAAATTGTTAAGGATTGCCAAAAGATAATTAAGAAAGAAAAAAGCAAATTGAAATGCTTTGCGGTTTACGAAGGTATGCAAATCAAACTATAGATAAATTCTATTCTTCAAAAAATTCATTTTCTACAGCAGAACATATAGCATGGTAAATAGGTAAATGGTATTCCTGAATAAGGAACGTTTCTTGCTCGGGAACTTGTATAGTTATATCACATATATTTTTTAATTTGCCCCCCTCCTTGCCGGTTAAGGATACGGTTTTTATCTCAAGAACTTTTGCAAGTTTGCAAGTATTTATGACGTTTTTCGCATTTCCCGAAGTTGACAGTGCTATCAAAACATCCCCCCCTCGCCCAAGTCCTAAAAGTTGCTGAGCAAAAGTAAATTCGGGATTCACATCATTGTTGAATGCTGTTGTAAAGGAGATATGGGAAGTAAGTGAAACCGCAGGAAGAGGAGTTTGCAGGCTATTGCATATTTGGTTGTATTCCTGCGGATAAAACTTTTTTATCTTTTCTGACAACACATTCGAAATTCTTCTTTTTTTTCGAGAACCTTTCATCAATTCCCCGACTATATGTTCGGCGTCGGCTGCGCTTCCGCCGTTTCCGCAAGTTATAACCTTATTGCCTTTCTTATAACAATTCTTTATCAGGTTTATGGCGTCTTCGATGTCTTTTTTGCAGGAGGCTAATGCAGGATGCCTTTCGCATAGCTTTTCGACTTCTTGATTCATAATGGAAGTTTCCTTTTTGTTAGACATATTCTACTACAATGGATTTGATTGTGGAACAGGTGTGTTTTTTTGACAGTTTGTCCGCGATTTAGTATAAGAAGAAATAAAAAAAATTGGAGAGGTGCAATTATGACAAATATCGCCAAAAAAGCTTCGGACATGGTCGGGCTACCACCCGGCACTTTAATTCATGTAGGCGAAAAAAGATCCGAAAGTGTGAGAATAACTATTTTTGATTACGATGAAAAATTTTTGGAAGAAAAGGAAGTAAAAACCATAGAGGAAGCTTTTCCATACAAAGATAAACAAACGATTACCTGGATAAACATAGACGGGATACATAACCTTGACCTTATCCGGAAAGTTGGAGGGCACTTTAATCTTCACCCTTTGATTTTGGAAGACATCGTGAATACGTCCCAACGCCCGAAGATAGAGGATTTTACAGACCATATTTTTATAGTTTTAAAAATGCTTTATCAAACCGGAGACGACAGCGAAATTAAAGAAGAGCAGGTTAGCCTTGTTCTTGGTTCCAATTTTGTCATTTCCTTTCAGGAAACCGAGGGAGATATTTTTAATTTTATCAGAGATAGAATCAGGGAAGGGAAAGGCAAGATAAGAAAAATGAAGGCAGATTATCTTGCATATAGTTTGATAGATGCCATAGTTGACGGTTATTTCTTGATTCTCGAGAAATTGGGCGAAAAAACAGAGTCTCTTGAAGATGAGGTTATGCTGGACCCAACAACAAAAACCTCGCAGAAAATTCATAGATTAAAAAGAAAGATAATGTCTCTGCGTAAATCTATTTGGCCATTGAGAGAAATAATAAGCAATATGCAGAGAGGGGAATCAAAGATTATATATAAACCCACAATGATATATTTAAGGGATGTTTACGACCATACCATTCAGGTAATAGATTCTATAGAGACGTTTAGAGACATACTTTCCGGAATGCTTGATGTTTATCTTTCCAGTATAAGCAATAGAATGAACGAAGTCATGAAAGTATTGACAATTATAGCCACTATATTTATTCCTCTTACGTTTATAGCAGGGGTTTACGGAATGAATTTTAAATTTATGCCGGAACTTGAGTGGAGATGGTCTTATTTTGTTGTGTGGCTGATAATGATTGGATTAGCCTCATATATGATTTTTTATTTTCGTAGGAAGAAGTGGTTATAACTGATTTCT
>CAZNJA010000034.1:0-14440 GCA_964573245.1 uncultured bacterium | reverse complement strand
TCCAACATTTCGTCGTAAGAAATAATTTTTATTTTTTTCGCCTCCGGAACAATACGCGGGTCGGTGGTATATATACCGTCAACATCCGTGAATATTTCGCAAATGTCCGCTTTTAAAGCTATAGCCAAAGCTATTGCGGTTGCATCTGAACCGCCTCTGCCAAGTGTGTTATTTCGTCCTGGTCGTCTTTTCCTTGAAAGCCTGCCACAACGACGATTTTACCCTTTTTCAGTTCGTTAGCAATTCTTTCTGTTTTGACTTTTTTGATTGAAGCGCGGGTATGTGCGCTGTCGGTCATGATTCCGATTTGTGGCCCTGTAAGAGAAACTGCTTTTTCCCCCAAATTGTCTATAGCCATTGACATAAGCGAACTGGAAACTATCTCTCCTGTGGAAAGCAACATGTCCATTTCTCTATGGGGCGGGTTGGGATGCATTTTCTTTGCCAAAGAAATCAAATCGTCCGTAGTGTCTCCGCTTGCCGAAACAACAACGACAATGCTGTTGTTGTTTTGTTTATCTTCTACTATTCTTTTTGCGATATTTTTTATATGTTCTGGCGTTGCCAGGGAGGAACCGCCGAATTTTTTTACTATTAGTGCCATGTTTTAATTTTAAGTTAACAGTTTATTTCAAAAAGTATTCCATCAATTTATAGCCTTCTTCAAAGTATAAGGGGGAAGAAGAAATTGCTATTTCGTTATAAGAAACGCAACCGTCTTTTTTATCTCCCCATATAAGAAATGGGACTGCCTCATCCGTATGCGTTTTTATTATTAGGGGTGTAGCGTGGTCGCATCCCACGAAAATTTTATATTTGTCTTTGCTTTTTAAGACATACTTTAATATGGGCCCCACAATTTTTCTGTCAAATAGTTCTATCGCTTTAATCTTTAAATCCAAATCTCCCAAATGCGAAGCTTCATCGGGGGCTTCCAAATGGACCAAAACAAAATCTTTCGTTTTTATGGCTTTGATCGCCGCGTTCACTTTTCCGCGGTAATTAGTGTCCAAAAATCCCGTGGCTCCTTTTATGGATATGCTTTCCATGCCGATTGCTTTTCCTATCCCTTTTACTATGTCCACCGCCGATATTACTGCGCCTTTCTTACCGTGTTTTTCGTAAAAGGAAGGGATATTGGGTTTCTTACCTCCGCCCCACAACCAAATCATATTCGCGGGGTTTTCGTTTCTTTTTTGTCTCTTTATATTTACCGGATGGTCTTTTAATATTTCATAAGACCTCTGTATCAACCTTTTTAATATTGCTGAACTTTTGCCTTTTGGCAAATTTTCTTCTAAAGGGGTTCCAATTATATCATGGGGAGGGCGAGTTTCTAAATTATCCAGGATAATGCCCGAATTTCTTCGAGCCACCATAATGTTTCGGTAGGACAACCCAGGATAAAAAGCAAAATGCTGGCTTCCCATTTTTTTTTGTAATTCTTCCATTAAAATTTTTGCTTCTTTGGACGAGATATGTCCGCTTGAATAATCAACAAGTTTGCCCTCTGAAACAGTGACGAGATTGCACCTAAAAGCGGTTTCTTTCATTTTTAAGTTTATACCAAGATTGAGTGCTTCCAGAGGCCCTCGCCCCGTATAGAATTTTTTCGGGTCGCATCCCAAAAGCGACATTGTAGCCACGTCACTTCCTTTTGGCAGGTTTGGCAGGAGAGTTTTGACCATACCACATTGGCCTTCTTTGGCTAAGCGATTTATGTTGGGAATATTGGCTAATTGAAGCGGTGTTTTCCTGTCTCTGTTTGGTATTTTTCTATCAGCCATTCCGTCGCCAATTAACATTATGTATTTCATTTTTTCCTACTTCCTACTTATTATTTGCCGCATTCAAAAAGATATATCATATGTTAGATAGGGGTTTGACGTAGTGCCGTATATTTTATAGTTTATTTGGATCTCTCCGTTGCTGCTTATTTTTTTGACGAGAGATTTAATGCGTTCATTATCTGTTTCACACGATAATTCCGACACTAAAAAATTTAATTTGGAATCTATGTTCTGTTCGTTTATCTCGCCGTTCCCGACAATATCCATTTTTCCATGGAGTTTTACCATCAGAATATCTTTAAGATAAAGAGAAAGGAGTTGTTCTCTTATTTTAGATGACAAAAACCCCTCTTCCAAAACATTGATTATTTCAAGAGACACATCTTCTCCGAGAACTTGATAAGCAAGACGTTTCTTCCAATCATCGCAGTCAAAATTTCCTTTGATTTCCATAAAAGAAGAATTGGATGAGGCGTTAACTAAAAACACCGTATCTTTATTTGTTCCTATATTTTCAAAATAACCAAATATATTTATGTCTGTAATATTATTGCCGTTGGAAGGGCCGATTTGCAAATTCAAATTTTTAATTTCTATTTTATCTATACAAGTAGGTTTTTTTGTCATATTCGGAAATGAAAATGGGATAAAATTTTCGAGTTTTACCTCTGCTTCGTTTATGTAAATTCCTTTTATATTTTTGTTTGACAAAAAATCCAGGAGTTTGAAGGCAATATAACCCTTTTTGACTTTAAAGTCATTGTTTGCCTGTTTTAACGTAAGATTTTTGAAATTTATTTTTCCCGTCAAAAGGTTCAAATTGCACCTAAAATCAGAAATTTCCAATTTTTGTTCTTTCGTCCAACTTTTTATTTTCTGCTTTATTTGCAAGGACAATAAGGTTTGAATAATTACAAGTAGTGTAGTTGCGATAATTATTATTGCTGCGATAAAACAAAGTCGTTTTTTCATCTAACACCTGTTATGTCCAGCACTTTTTCTATATCTTCTTTAGGCAGAATAGTTGGTTTAGGCGATTCGTGGACCGCTCTGTCTGGATCTTTAAGCCCGCATCCTGTTAGTATACATACAACAGTTGAATCTTTTAATTTCAGTAGATTTTTTTCTTTTGTTTTAAGCAGCCCCGCAACCGAAGCACATGAAGCGGGTTCGGCAAATACGCCTTCTTTGTCTGCCAAAAGATGGTATGCGTGTAAAATTTCCTGATCAGATACTGCGTTTATAAAACCTCCCGAAGATGATGCGGCTTTTTCTGCTTCTTTCCATCTTGCGGGATTTCCTATTCTGATTGCCGTCGCAATGGTTTCGGGTTTTTTTATCACCATTTTCTTTACGATTGGCGCCGAACCTTCCGCTTGCCAACCTATCATTTTCGGCAGAGAATTTATTTTGCCTCTGGCTTTATATTCTTTATATCCCATCCAATAAGCAGTGATATTGCCGGCATTTCCGACAGGTATAAAATGGAAATCAGGAGCTTTTTCGAGTTGGTCGCATATTTCAAAGGAACCTGTTTTTTGTCCTTCCAGTCTGTATGGATTCAAAGAATTAACCAATGTTACAGGATGCGATGAGGTGATTTTTACGACCATTGCCAAAGCGTCATCAAAATTCCCTTTTATAGCAACTACTTTTGCACCGTGCATAAGCGCTTGGGAAAGTTTGCCCAGCGCAATTGCGCCTTCGGGTATCAGAACGGCGCATTTTATTCCTGCTCTTGCGGCATAAGCCGCGGCTGAAGCGGAAGTGTTGCCTGTAGATGCGCACATTACTGAAGCAGAGCCTTCTTCCACGGCTTTGGATATAGCAAGAGTCATGCCTCTGTCTTTGAAAGAGCCTGTGGGATTCGCGCCCTCATATTTCAAATATACTTTTGCACCAGTTATTTTTGAAAGAATTTTAGCGGGAATGAGAGGAGTATTTCCCTCGTTCAGTGTTATTACCGGCGTATCTTTTGTAACAGGAAGAAACTCTCTATATTTATGAATTATTCCTTGCCACATTATTCCCCCTCTTTTGTTTTTAAAGGTGGTTGAAGTTCTTTCTTTAAAATATAATTATACCAAAGGACGAATTTGCCCGATAGGTAGCCGATTACCCCGCCAGCGATTATATCCAGCGGGAAATGCGCTCCAACATATATTCTTGAATATCCGACTAAAAATGCCCATAAATATAGTAATTTCCAACTTTTTTTATATTCTTTGGCAAGAATCACGGCGGTCGAAAAACAAAGTTGCGTGTGTCCCGAGGGGAAAGAGCCCCATTTTAAAGGGTCTCCTAAAAAATGCGCGTCAGGGAAAACAACTAAGGGTCTTGGCAATGTGATTTGGCATTTGAGCAAGTAAACGAGTATTCCGCCCAGCACTCCCGCGAACAAAATAGTAATGCCAATTCTTGACATTCTTTTTCTGTCGATAAAAGCCAAAACAACAAGGACAACGGTTAAGATAACCAGTCCGTTTCCCGTAGAAGTAAAAAAGAGCATCAATTTATCCGCGATAGGGAAATTATAGCGGTTAAGAAAAAGAAATAAATTGTGATTTATATTTGTTAAGAGATTCATGGTTTTTTGAATTAATAGAGGTTAATGTTGGTTAACCTTTGTTAACTTGAATTTTATTCCTCCACCCTTATCCTGACTGTATTTTCTTTGACAGCAGGTAGTTTGTTTATCTTTTTTATTGCAGCGCTCATGTTTTTTTCTATTGCTTCGTGAGTCATCATTACTATGGGAACTGCTTCGGCTTTGTTTCTTTCTTTTTGAAATACTGAAGCGATGCTTATATTATGCTCTCCGAGAATATTGGAAATTTTCGCGAGAACTCCTGGTTTATCCATTGCCATTATTCGTAAATAATATAAACTTTTTAGTTGTTTGACTGGTATAATTCTATATGACTTTTTGCTGTATGTAACGGGAGTAATTCGAATGCAAGTTTTGAATTTCAAGTTTCTTGCTATATCTATAATGTCGCTTAAAACTGCGGATGCGGTGGGCAATTTCCCCGCGCCTTTTCCGTAAAAAAGCATTTTTCCAACAGCGTCACCTTTAATATATACCGCGTTGTATTCGTCTCTTACCGTGGCTAATTGATGTTTAATATTTATTAAGGCGGGGTTTACCCTAAACTGAAAATTACCATTATCTTCTTTTGCTATCGCAAGCAGTTTTACGGCGTAACCGAATTCTTTTGCGAATTTCAAATCCATGGGAGTAAGCGAAGAAATGCCTTCAGAATATATATTTTTGAAAGTTAACGGAATATCAAAAATCAACCCCCCCAATATAGCGAGTTTGTGTGCCGCATCAATTCCTTCTATATCCAAAGAAGGTTCTCTTTCCGCGACGCCTTTTTTTTGCGCGTCTGTGAGCGCTTGCTTGAAAGTAAGTCCCTCTTCCATTCTGCTTAAAATATAATTGGCTGTTCCGTTGATTATTCCCGCCATATAATCTATGCGGTTGGTAAGCAGTGCTTCTCTTATAATCTTTATTATCGGAATTCCTCCACAAACGCTTGCTTCAAAATAAATATCCCGTCTATTATACATAGCAGTCTGGAAAATTTCCCTTCCTTTTTCGGCAAGAAGCGCTTTATTTGCGGTTACTACGGATTTGCCTTTTTTAAGGGAATTTACAATAAACTCTTTGGCGGGATGTATTCCTCCGATAAGTTCTGCGACTATCTGAATTTGCGGGTCGTCGATGATTTCACGCGCGTTCTTCGTTAAGATTTTTTTGTCTATCTTGACGTCCTGGGTTTTTTTAAAATCGATGTCGGCAATCTTTTTGATGCAGATTTCAATCCCTATCCTTTCTTTTATCAAGGAGAAATTTTTTTTAAAAAGTTTTACGACTCCGCTTCCGATATTTCCAAAACCTATTATTCCTATGTATACTTTTTCCATTTTAGTTTTTCCTTTCTATACACCAATCGGCTACAAACTTAAGTATTTTAGCATTTTTTCCGAAAATATTTAGAGAATTTTTGGCTTTGTTTATGGTTTTAAGCGCTTCTTTTTGCGCGGTTTCAAGCCCTAGTAGAGTTACATAATTCTTTTCTTTGCTGGCTCCCGCTTTTGCTTCAAGGACGTCGTCCATAATCTGGAACCCAAGCCCTAAATTTTTCCCGTAACAGGATAAAGCGTTAAGTTTTTTAGGATTTGCGTTGGCAACCAATCCGCCTATTTTTACAGACGCTTCCAGCAAAGAAGCCGTTTTTCCCAAATAAATTTCTTTTAACTGCTTGATGCTCAAATTTTTCTTTTTTGTCGTTATATCTTTTGCCTGTCCTCCCACAACGCCTTTTATTCCCAAAGAACGGGAAATTTCTTTGATAACTTTTATTTTTACCTTATCCGGCATTTTTGAGTTCACTATGGCTTCATACCCCAGATTAAATAAAGCGTCTCCTGCTAAAAGGGCGAGCGGTTTCCCGAAAACTTTATGAGACGTGAGCTTGCCGCGTCTGTAATCGTCGTTATCCATGCAGGGCAAATCGTCATGGATAAGTGTAAAAGCATGAAATAATTCAATAGAGGAGGCGATAGCCAATATATTATCGTTTTCGGGCTCGGGCAGAAACATTTCATGCGCAGCTAAGCATAAAATCGGCCTGAATCTTTTGCCGCCGGAAAATACGCT
Organism: uncultured bacterium; assembly: GCA_964573245.1. Classification (GTDB taxonomy): domain Bacteria; phylum CAIJMQ01; class CAIJMQ01; order CAIJMQ01; family CAIJMQ01; genus CAZNJA01. The sequence goes on along the minus strand of CAZNJA010000034.1, from coordinate 7,984 downwards.
GTAATATATAGCTTTGGAAAGGATATCCTTATTTTTGGCGGGCAGGAGCTTTTTTAACACTGCGTTTATTTTCTTCTGTTTTTTTTCTATATAGTTTTTTAAATCCCTAGAATCTTCAAGTATCATAAGAATTTTTGGTTTTTGTTTATGCGATTTTTGCCAATTCCTTTATTAATTTTTCGTATTTGCCTTTTACTTTAATTGTGATTTTTCTCTGTTTCTCCTCTTTCAAAAATTCCAAATTTATATGTAGCCATCCCTTTATGGGGATTTCGCCCATTTTCTCTATCCACTCTATTATACATACGCCTTCGCCGAAAATATATTCTTCATACCCCAAATCGCTGATTTCTTTTGCATTTAATCGGTATAAATCCATATGGTAAACAGGTAATTTCCCATCATATTGATGTGCCACAACAAAAGAAGGGCTTCTGACATATTGTTTTTTGTCCACTCCCAACCCGCGGGCAATGCCTTGTATGATAGTGGTTTTTCCTGCGCCCAAATTGCCGCTTAGTCCTAAAACATCACCTTTTTGCAGAAGATTGCCTATCTTTTTGCCGATTCTTACAGTTTCTGATGCGGAGTGTGATATCAATTCAATCTTCATTTTTGAAATGGTCGTATCCTTGTGAGGCTATCTCTTTACCATCTATAATAATTTTCGGGTTACCTTTTATGATTTCTCCAACAACGTTTAAGGCAGTTTCATTTACTTTAACAGGTAATTTTTTTGCTTCTTTTTTTGATAGAGTAAATAAAAGTTCGTAATCTTCTCCGCCTGCTAAGGCAAAATCAATAGCTTTTTCTTTAGCGAATTTTTTAAGTTGTAAAGACATCGGTATTTTCACTTTGTCTATTTTTGCTGAAACTTTGCTTTCTTTAAGTATATGAAAGAGGTCTTGTGTAAAGCCGTCCGATATATCTATTAGAGAATTCAATTTTATCTCGGACGTGATTTGTCTTATTTCTTTAAGCCGCGGAGTTGGTCTTAAGTGTTTTTTAGTCAAAAACGGATTAGAACCGCCTTTTTGTAAAATTTGCATTCCTGCTTTAGAATTGCCTAATGTTCCCGTAACAACTATCAAGTCCCCGACTTTAGCTCCTGAACGTTTTATGAATTTTTGCTTGCTGACTTCTCCGAGCATTGCTACATCGATGACGAGCGACGAATCCGAACGGGAAATATTGCCTCCTACTAATGATAAAGGAAATTCTTTTATGAATTTTTTGAAGCCGGCATATAGCTCATCCACCCATTTTTCACTGATTTTTTTATTCAGGATAAGCGATACGATTACATATTTAGGCAGTCCGCCCATTGCCGCAATATCGCTTGCATTCACAGCTAACGCTTTCCAGCCCAAATTCCGCGGCGTCATATAATTTAGTGAAAAGTGGACATTTTCCACTAAAGAGTCACAGGTGAATAAAAGATATCTATCTTTACCTTCTTTTAAGACAGCAGTATCATCGCCGGGACCTAGGATTACATCACCTTGTTGCCTGCCTGCTATCCTATATATTGTCTGTCTGATTTTGTTTGTTAAGGAAAACTCATTTTTTATCATATAAATATGCCTTACTTAACCGTAAATTATACACTATCGGCATTATTGTTAAAATGTTTGGTGTAGTGGTAAAATTACGGTTGTAAACAGGAGGGACACTATGGAACTAAAAGTTGTGAAAATTGAAGGAATACCTAAAGGTGCAAATATAATTTTGGGGCAGACGCATTTTATAAAATCCGTCGAAGATATTTATGAAGCGATGGTGAATGCAAACCCTTCTATAAAATTTGGGGTTGCGTTTTGTGAAGCGTCGGGAGAACGCCTTATCAGGTTAGAGGGTAATGACGAACATTTAAAACAAATAGCCGCAAAGAACGCTTCAAATATCGGTGCAGGACATTCTTTTATAATAGTCATGGCAGAAGGGTTCCCGATAAATATATTGAATTCGTTAAAGAATACTCCTGAAGTTTGTTCGATATTCTGTGCCACCGCCAATCCCGTAGAGGTAATAATAGCCGAAACCGAGCAGGGTAGGGGAATTATGGGAGTAATAGACGGATTTTTACCCAAAGGCGTCGAAGACGAACAAGGTGTTAGGTGGAGAAAGGAATTATTGAGAAAAATAGGATATAAGAGATAAGCAGAGATATTGCTATGATTAGAAATCCTGTAGTAGCAGGTCAATTTTATCCCGAAGATTCAAAACGATTGCGGGAACAGATTGCGGGTTTTATTAAAAAAGCGGCAAAAAAAGAAGACGCTTTGGGCGTGATTTCTCCTCATGCAGGATATATGTTTTCCGGCTCGGTTGCAGGTGAAGTTTATTCGAGAATAAATATCCCTGATAAAGTAGTTATATTGTGTCCAAATCATACGGGTAGGGGAGCGCCTTTTTCGATAATTAGCGAAGGTATTTGGGCAACCCCCTTGGGTGAGGTGAAAATCGCTTCGGAAATCGGCAAAAAAATCCTGAACAATTCAAAAGAGCTCAAAGAAGATACTTCTGCTCATGCTTTGGAACATTCTATTGAGGTCCAACTTCCTTTCTTGCAGTATTTAAATCCAAAAATTTCTTTTGTTCCCATCTGTCTTACTTGCGGAGGTTATTCTTCTTATGAAGATATTGCTTTGGCAATAAGTAATGCTGTAAAGGGCGCGGGTGAAAAAACATTGATAGTTGCCTCTTCGGATATGAGCCATTATGAATCTCAAGATATTGCCAACGAAAAAGATAGACAAGCAATCGATGCAATTTTAGAATTGGACGAGAAACTCTTATTAAAGAGAATAGAAGACTATAGTATTTCGATGTGCGGATATGTTCCCGCAACTATTATGCTGCTTGTATGCAAAAAGTTAGGCGCGAAAACAGCCGAACTTGTAAAATATCAGACCTCGGGGGATGTTATGGGGGACTATTCTAAAGTGGTGGGTTACGCAGGCATAATAGTGAAGTAAATTTTTACAGATTGTTTTTGGCCGAAAAATTATCTTTCTATTATTTTTTCCAGTTTCATTTCTGTGAGCATATGTAATAGGTGTGTGAATTCTTTTTCATCGTCCAGTTTTAGGAAAGAGATCCCCGTAAGATAAGTCAAAGATAAAACTCTTTTTTTCTGCCAAACAACTTCTGCCAAAGCGGTAAAAGGTTCGCTTTTTATTGGAGTGAAAATTTCCACCGTCAATTTACTAAGGCGCGGAAGCAGCTCTTTTGTTGCAAAACATATCCCCCCGATAGAAACATTGTGAGATATGGCTAATTCCTCACCCTCTTTTACAAATAATATGTTTTCTCTTTTTTCATCTGCCTGGGAGGGGTGTTCGTCTTTTTTGTAACGGATAAAAAATGGAAAGTCGAACCTTGGATATCTCCTTCTATCGGGCCCTTGAGATGATTTGGATGTTTTGGGACTTTTTTCGGCAGTGTAAAATTTTTTCATATTTGGCTATTCCTTTCAAAGTATATGTTACTACAATTTGCGAAATTAAGAAATACGATTGTTTGAATCTGTCCCGTGCAAAAAGTTATAATACTGAACATTTTAGGGAAAATAGATGATTGATATGTTAATAGCATTGGACAAAAAAATATTTGTTTTCGTCCAGGAATACATGCATACAGGATTCTTGGATTTTTGGATGCCTATAATTACGGAATTCGACTATTGGAAAATTCCCATAGCACTTTTTTTAATTTCTTTGTTCATATGGGGCGGCAAAAAAGGCAGGATAGTCGCCGGACTTATGGTGATAGTTTTTATCCTTGCCGACCAAATGAGTGCCAATGTGATAAAACCTGTATTTTCCCGCGCAAGACCCTATGTGTATTTTACGGACATACTGCCGCTTGTGAGTTCTTCTCCCAGATATTCTTTCCCGTCAACTCACGCAAGCAACATTTTTGCGACCACGATTTTGCTTTCGTTTTATTACAGGAAATTCCTGCTGCTGAATTTGTTTATTGCTGTCAGCGTAAGTTTTTCTCGTATATATGTTGGCGTACATTATCCTTCGGATGTCGTTGCCGGAGCTATACTTGGGATAGCTTGTGCCGTGGTCGTTGTGTGCACGGAAAGACTTGTCAATAAAAAATTCCCGACTATTCAATTATCACCCGTCACAAAGACAAATAAAGTTGCGACAGGTAAAAATAAAATAAGTTGACCCCGTTAGAGATTTAGAAAGTTGTTTGTACGATATAACACAAAGGATTGCTAATATACATCCAATAAGATCACAGTTAGCATTTTTCAATCTCTAACGGGGTTGACTTAATAGTGAGTTTGATAGATAATTTGCCCAAATGCATGAAATCTGGATAAAAACAAGTTTTTCGGCTGCTCATCGTCTGCGAGGTTATGATGGGAAATGTGAAAGTATTCATGGGCATAACTGGGTAGTAGAAGTATTTATTGCTTGCAGAAAGTTAAACGAAATAGGGCTAGGGATAGACTTTCTTGAAGCAAAGAGAAAGCTCGCCGAAGTTGTAGGAAAACTTGACCATAAAGATTTAAACGACCCTTTCTTAATTCCCTTTTTCAAAGAGAGAAACCCTTCTGCAGAAAATATTGCATATTTCATATATCACGAATTGAAAAGTAAAATAAACAGTTCCGGGATAAAACTTTCCAAAGTCGTGGTTAAAGAAGGTGAAAATAGTGGAGTAAGTTATTGGGAAAAGTAAAAAGTGTCTGCTTATATAAAAATTTCAGAAATCTTCTATTCAATCCTCGGCGAATCCACCTATCAAGGACTACCCTGTGTATTTATAAGACTTGCAGGATGTAATTTAAGATGTTCTTACTGCGATACCTCTTATGCATGGGAGGGCGGGAAAGATTACTCAATTGAAAAAATCCTATCTATTATTTCTAAATATTCTACCAAAAACATAGAGATAACAGGCGGAGAACCGCTTTTGCAGAAAAATACGAATAAACTAATCCGCGAACTTATCAAGAAAAAATATCAAGTTCTTGTAGAAACAAACGGGAGTGTGGACATCGGCAAATTGCCCGCAAAGGTAATAATTATCATGGATGTCAAATGTCCCTCAAGCAAAATGCAGGATAAAATGGCATGGAGAAATATAGGTAAATTAAAAGTAAAGGACGAAATAAAATTTGTTTTACAAAATTATAAGGATTATCTTTGGGTGCAGGAAGTGATTAAAGAATACCGCCTTTCAAAGAAAAAAATTCTGCTTTCACCTGTTTTCGGCAAGGTTTCTGCCAAAACATTAAGCAAATGGATTTTAAAGGATGGGCTAAACACGCGAGTTCACTTGCAACTTCACAAAATCATCGGGATAAAATAAATAAAAACACATCATTTCTTGTAGTAAAAAATAGAAAATGTTAAGATAAAAATAATGAATAAAAACAGAATTAAGGGGCTGAAACTTCTTAAGGGGAAAAAGATTAAATTTGTTTCTTCTCCTGATAAAGTAAGGTTTGAAGTGTTTGAAAACGCATATCCTGAAAGGGATTATTGGATACAGTTCAGTTGTCCGGAGTTTACATCTATATGCCCTGTGACTGGCCAGCCGGACTTTGGTAAAATTACCATCCAGTATATTCCGGACAAAAAATGTATAGAGTCAAAGTCGCTTAAATTTTTTATGTTTTCGTTTAGGAACTATGGAAGTTTCGCGGAAGATATTGTCAACAAAATATTGGAAAAGATAGTTAAAATTGCTAGGCCGAGAAAAGCGAAAGTTATAGGAGAATTTGTTGCAAGGGGCGGAATATCTATCAAGGTAGAGGCGGAATATCCTTAGTTTGTTGTCAATATATTAACAATTAAGAAGGAAGGATTTTAAGAAATATGAAAGGAAAACGGCCTGATTGGGATGAGTATTTTTTAAATATCGCGAAAGCAGTTTCAAGAAGGGGTACCTGTATCAGACGAAGATTCGGCGCTGTAATTGTAAAAGACAATGTTCCTATAAGCAACGGCTATGTCGGCTCTCCCAGAAATACTCCCAACTGCATAGATATCGGTTATTGTTTAAGAGATAACTTAAAAATTCCTTCCGGGCTTCTTTATGAACTTTGCCGAAGTGTTCATGCTGAAGAAAACTCAATCATAAATGCCGCAAGAAATGGGATATCCGTAGTCGGAGCAAAACTTTACCTATATGGAGAAGATGTTACAACCGGCAAGATATATCCTGTCCCCCCGTGCTGGAGATGCAAAAAAGCCATAATTAATGCAGGTATAGTTGAGGTTTATGTAAAAGAAGAAAAAGCTATAAAGTTGTATAAAGTCAGTAAATGGATAGAAGACTTGAAAAAAGACCCTGATTTTTATTTAAGAGAACAATACAATAGGATAAGAGAAGCTTCCTTGAAGCAATGAGAATAATAAAATCTTATCATTGATTGTAGAGATTATAAACCGCAAAATCGTACAGATTAATACGTATATAAGTAAAGCAAATGTAAAGTTGAAGTAGTCCCCTAAATTTTTCCCGCAAAAACTTCCCAAAACTATTGACAATACTACCCATTGGGCTATAATGCTTCTGTAAGTACAACATATATTGTATTCTAAGTTTGCTGGAAACCGACTACTCAGTATCTTTTTGAATGTTTTATTTTTGATGTTCCCTCTGGAATCTTGGCCCTCTGCAATTTGAAAAAATTGCGAGGACTAAAGTCCCGGGAATGCTCCGCATTCCACGGGGAAAGATTCCGAGGACTTAGTCTCTCTAGAAATGCTCTGCATTTCTAGGGGCCGGAAATTCTACGAATTTCTCGGGGTGATTTTAGCTGAACGAAGTGAGGCGTAGATGAAGTGTCCTTACTGCAATAATGTGACAAATAAAGTGGTTGATTCTCGTCTTACAAGCAACTGTTTGTCTATAAGACGCAGAAGAGAGTGCCTTAAATGCGGCAGACGTTTTACGACTTATGAAAGAATAGAAAGCATTCCTTTTATGGTCATTAAAAAAGATGGCAGAAGAGAACCTTTCCAAAGAGAGAAGTTATTAGGCGGATTACTTAAAGCTTGCGAAAAAAGACCAATCAGCGCACAAAGCATTGAAGATTTGGTGGAAGGAATAGAAAAGGAGGTGAAAGAAAAGTTTTATGACGAAGTTTCGTCAGTTAAAATAGGCGAGATTGTTATGCGTTGTTTGAGGAAATTGGATGACATAGCTTATGTAAGATTTGCCTCTGTGTATAGACAATTCACTGACGTGGGTGATTTTTTGAAAGAGGTAAAACGGTTTTCTCACACCAAAAGAAGGGAGGAATAGGTCATGGAAAAATTAATGGAAAAACAAAAGATTGGGCAGTCTATAATAGAAAAAGTGAGAAAAAGAGATGGGCGAATTGTTTCTTTCGGCAAGGATAAGATTGCAGAGGCGATATTTAAAGCCGCCCGCTCTGTCGGCGGTGAAGATAAGTTTTTAGCTAAACAGTTGGCTGATGTTGTGACCTTTTATCTTGAGAAAAAAGGAGCAGATATTCCGCAGATAGAAGAAATTCAAGACGCGGTAGAAAAAGTTTTGATAGAAACGGGGCATGCTAAAACGGCAAAAGCATTCATACTTTATAGGGATTGGAGAGCAAGAACAAGGAATACTATAAGAGTAAGCAAACAGACAAAAGAGTCTAATGTCTCATCGACGGATTTTGCTTTGATGGTATCCACAAGCCAGACATCCGATATTCTTCCGTGGGATAAAACAAAAATAAGCGATGCGTTGATAAAAGAATGCGATATTTCCCCTTCTGTCGCAAGCTCTATTGCTTCAACTGTAGAAGAAAAAATTATGCGCAGCGAAATTAAGAATATTTCGACTGTGCTTATAAGAGAATTGGTAGACAACGAACTTTTGGTAAGGGGATACAGCAAACACCTTAAACAAGAAAAACTTCTTGGAATGTCAATGTTCAATCTTGAAAATATAATTTTTTCGAAATCAAATGAAAATTCCAACATTGCCGCAAATAATC
>CAZNJA010000033.1:0-15069 GCA_964573245.1 uncultured bacterium | reverse complement strand
AGCCTCGGTTTTATTATAACATGGGAATTTGAGTTGTAAAGCCCTCATCAACAATTGTTGGCGATGGCAAATTAAATGGTAGAAATTTTATTAAGAAGTTTGTGTATTTTCTCTTCCCAGAGTTTGTCTTTTTTGGAATTTTGTTGTTTGCTTTTTTCCAATTCGTCGGCAAGTTCAAGGCAAACCAGAATAACCGCTTTCAGGGAGGACATAATGCCTAAATCGCTCATGTAAAGTTTTATTCTGTTTTCGATATCTTTTGCCAATTTATGGACATAAGCGGAATCAGCCGCGGTTCTTAATCTGATTTCGTTGCCAAGAATATTAACAATTACGATTTCCCCTTTACCGTTTTGAGTATTGGGGTTTGGCGCGAGCTTTTCTTCTTCCATATTTTTTTCTCTCCACCATTCTGGAGTCTCTTTTTAGCAATCCTTTTTTCTTTAACGTAGCTCTACATTTTGCGTCTGTCTCAACTAAAGCGCGCGAAATTCCAAGCATAACCGCGCCGGCTTGTCCCGAGATACCACCTCCGACCACCTTGATTTTTACATCGTATCGTTTTAGGTTATCGGTGACCTCCAACGGGCAGATAACTTTGGACTGAAGACTTGGTTGAGGGAAGTACTCGTCTAACCTTTTGCCGTTTACAACAATATTGCCTGTTCCCAAGGAAAGCAAAACTTTTGCAACTGCTTCTTTCCTTCTCCCTGTAGTATTAACTTTTTTTTCCATAAAAGTAAAATTCTCCTCCCCGCCTTAAATCGCCGTTTTCGGCGAGGCAGGTGTTTTATAAGCCCTAAACCAGAATAAATTCGATTTAGGGCTCACAAAGAACCGGACTAATTCCGCTTCTTTGTAAGATTTATAGGTTCTAACTTCACGCTTTTATGCGGATGCTCAGAGCCCTTATAAACTTTTAGTTTCTTCATTCTTCGGTCTCTTAATTTATTAAAGGGCAACATTGTTTTTACCGCCCGCTTTATAACTTCTTCGGGCTTTGTGTTCATCAATACTTCCAATGTTTTGACTTTAAATCCGCCCGGATACATAGAGTGGCTTGCGTATTTCTTGTTTCCCAATTTTTTCCCTGTAAGTTTTATTTTTTCTGCGTTTGTAACCACTACAAAATCGCTCATGTCGACATTGGGTGTATACGAGGGTTTGTGTTTGCCTTGCAAAACGAGAGCTATTCTTGAGGCTAACCTGCCAAGAATTTCATCTTTGGCGTCCACTAAATACCATTTTCTTTCGACTTGTTCTTTTTTAAGAGTAAATGTTTTCATTTTTTGTTTGCCCCTTGTGCTTTTTGCTTAACTACTTTTTGCCGGAATTGACATTGTTGCCTGCCTAATCTTTTCGGGCAAGTTTTTTAGAATGAATTATTTCATCTATGATACCATATTTTTTTGCTTCTTCGGGATTCATGAAAAAATCTCTTTCCGTATCTTTTTGAATTCTTTCTAAGGGTTGGCCCGTGTGGTCTGCAATAAGTTGGTTCATTTTTTCTTTCAAGTTCAATATTTCTTTTGCGTGGATTCCGATATCGGTTGCCTGCCCTTGGATAGCGCCGGAAGGCTGATGAATGAGAATTCTGCTGTGAGGCAAAGACAACCTTTTGCCTTTGGCCCCGGCAATCAACAATAACGCAGCAGCCGAAGAGGCTTGTCCTATGCATATTGTTGACACATCGCATTTTATAAATTGCATAGTGTCGTATATCGCTAGTCCCGAAGTTGCGTAACCCCCTGGAGAATTTATATATAAAAATATATCTTTTTTGGGATCTTCTGATTCCAAATATAACAGTTGGGCGATTACCACGTTTGCTACGTGGTCATCTATCGGAACCCCCAAAATTATTATTCTGTCCTTCAACAGGCGGGAATAGATATCGTAAGCCCTTTCCATTCTGCCCGTTTGCTCAACAACAATAGGTATCAAAGCCATTTTAGTTTTTAAACTGTTATGATACTCCCTTTTTCGGAGAAAGAAGATTTATTTTCTTCTTTGGGAGTAAGAATTACTTTTTTCGCTTTTTCTTTTATTTTCGCGTTTTCGACAAGGAATTTCAGAACCTTGTCTTTTTGCAAGTCTTCTCTGATATTTTCTTCGGAACCGTCCCGCGCTTTAATTTCTATTTTTCGTCTATTAACTTCTTCGTCAGTCACTTTTATTTTTTCTTTTTTGGCAATTTCTTCAATTATTAGTTGTTTCTTGAGGTTTTCTTCCGCCATCTTTTTGCTTTCTTCTTCGCTTAATTCTTTGTTCAAAGACCTGTAATATTCCGAAAACCGTTTAGTTACGGAAAACGGGACTTCTATGTCGGAATTTTTAAACACTTTCTCGATAACAGCTCTTCTTAAATTTTCCTCTTCGTAAACCTTGGATATTCCTTCAAGCTCCGTTTTTATCTTTTCCCGCACCTTGTCTAAATTTTCGAAATCGCCCAATTTTTTTGCGAAATCATCACTAAGAATTAAAAGTTTTCTTTCCTGAACGTCTTTTACAATGAATTTGTATACTACTTCTTTAGGTTTTTCCGACTTGGATTTTGCCCGAATTTCCTTAACATCACCTTTCTTAACCCCGGTTAATTCTCTTTCCCACTCCTTGGGAACAGGTGTTTTCCCCAATATTAACTTTTGGTCTTTTAATTCTTTTGCTGTTTTTTTATCGATTTCAATCTTATAATCAAGCGTTATAAGGTCTCCGTTTTGAGAGGGGCGATTACTAACAGGAATAAGTTCAACGTTTTCTTCGCGTTTCCTTTCAAGCACTGCTTCAACGTCTTCTTTAGTAATCTCGGCTTTTTCTCTTTCAATCTCAATACCTTTATATTCTCCTATTTTGAATTTGGGAAATGTCTCAACCACTGCTTCGAATTTCAGTGGTTTGCCTTCATCCAATTGCACTTCTTTAATTTCCGGGGCAAGCGCTACTTTCAAGTCCTTCTCTTCAATCGCTTTTTTATAATACTCGCTTACGAGTTCTTCGGCTACTTGTTTTTTTATGTCTTTACCGTAATAAAGTTTTAATATTTTAAGGGGGACTTTCCCCTTTCTAAATCCGGGGACAGATGCACTATTTAAGACAGTAGAATACGTTTTCGTCAATCTTCTTTCCACTTCTTCTTGCGGAATTTCGATGGACAACAACTTTTTATGTTTTTCTAAAACTTTTACTTCTACTTGCATTTTATTATTCCCTATGAAATCCCGCATCGTAAGATATCGGGGAAATTTCTGTGTTCCGATTAGAGCGGGCGACGAGGTTCGAACTCGTGACCCTCACGTTGGCAACGTGATGCTCTACCACTGAGCTACACCCGCAAAGACCAGCTAATAGTCTATAGTGTGTGGTATATTGTAAGCGGTTTTGGAAGGACAACTATAAACCATAAACCCTAAACTGTCAACTTTTCCATGTTACTTAAACAGTGCGGACGGAGAGATTTGAACTCTCAACCCACGAGAGGATACGGTCCTAAGCCGTACGCGTATACCAGTTCCGCCACGTCCGCGAAATAAAATTAAATATTAAAGACCAAAAACCACCCCTAGAAATTGCGAAGCAATTTCAGGGACTGAGTCCTCGGAATCTTTCCAAGATTCCAGAGGGAAAACACATACCAAAAACCTAAAAATTCTTTTTATATGTATACATTATTTTTGATATCTTATTTTTGATTTTTAATATTTCAGTTAATTGGTGGGCCATGCAGGACTTGAACCTGCAACCAATGGATTAAGAGTCCACTGCTCTGCCAAATTGAGCTAATGGCCCAAAAGCGGATTTTATTATAAGTGGTTTAGATTTTCCAGTCAATTTACAAGAACGTTTACGGCGTGAAATGTACGCTCGGCTTAATTCTGCTAATTGTCGCGACAATTAGGCGCACAGTCCAGTCAAGGTCTTTTGTGGAAAGCAGTTCAATCGGAGTATGCATATATCTCAAAGGAACGGATACAAGCGCGGTCGCAACGCCCTCTCTGGAAAGTTGCATAACATTTGTGTCTGTTCCGGTTCTGCCTGGTTCTCCTAAAATTTGATAAGGTATTTTTTCTTTTTTTGCGGTATCTACCAAAATATCAAACAACGTGGGATTTATATTCGCGCCTTTGCTTATAACGGGACCTGAACCAATTTTGTATTCCCCGACTTTCTTTTTGTCAACAGAAGGATAGTCTGTTGCATGAGTAACTTCGATACAAATACCTATATCCGGTGCCACTCTAAAAGTAGAAGGAACGGCGCCTCTTAAACCTACCTCTTCTTGAACGGTGATAACTCCATATAAGGAAGAAGATAGTTTTTTGTTTTTGAGCTGTTCCATAATTTCCACAATAAGATATACCCCCATTTTATCGTCCAAACCTCTTGACACTATCAGGTCGTCCTTTAAAACATCCATTTTTTCCACAAAAGTTATAGGGTCGCCAATAGCTACTAATCCTTGGGCCTGTTTTTTATTTTTTGCGCCAATATCTATCCACAAGTCTTCTATCTTGGAGATTTTTTTTCTTTCCTCTTCATCCATCAAATGCACTGCTTTTTTGCCTATTACTCCCAAAATTTTTTCTTTCTTATTATGGATATAAACTTTTCTGCCAGGGATTAAGTGAGTATCTATCCCTCCGATTGTAGTAAAATATATAAAGCCGTCATCGGATATGAACTTCACCATAAATCCTATTTCATCGCAATGCGCTGCAAGCATAATTCTTGGTCTTGCGTTTTTGTTTAAAATGGCGGTCAGATTTCCCAATACATCGACTGAAATGTCCTTTGTGATTTTTTTCATTCTGGTTTCTATAACTTTCCTCGCCGCCGTTTCGAAACCCGAAGGTGACGGGGTTTCCACGAGTTCTTTCAAAAAACCCAACGATTCTTTTCGCATTTTTACCTCCCTATATATTTTATATACTGCCTATATTACCATCTTTGAGACAAACATTCATTTTTCTAAAAAAGAAATCCTTTTAAAAAAAAATACCTTAAATTGAAAAAGATGATGTTATCAGATATAATCTATTCCCAAATTTTAAATTACTTTTAAATAACCTTTAAAAATTATGATGAGAGATTTTTTTCGCCCGAAGGGTATAGCAGTCATAGGAGCCAGCGAGAATAAACAAAAGTTGGGTTATCAAGTTTTCGAAAAAATATTGAAAGCCGGCTATGATGGAGAGGTTTATCCTGTAAATCCCAAACTTGAAGGCGGAACTCTTTTAAATAAAAAGGTGGTCTCGTCGGTAAAAAATATCTCCTCACAAGTAGATTTGGCTATTCTTATTATCCCATCCCAAGTTATATTGCAAGTAATAGAAGAATGCGGCAAAAAGGGCGTAAAAGCAATTGTGGTTATTTCTGCGGGATTTAAAGAAACAGGGAAAGAAGGCGCTGTTCTCGAGAAAAAATTAGTCGAAAAATGTAGAAAATACGGCATTAGAATGATAGGGCCAAATGTTTTGGGTATTATAGACACGTATTCGAAGATGGATGCGTCTTTTGCTCCGGTGTATCCTTTCAAAGGAAATCTTGCGTTTTTTTCTCAATCAGGAGCGCTGGGATGTGCGGTTTTGGATAGAATATCAGGCAAAGATATTGGGATGTCGAAATTCATATCTTTGGGAAACAAAGCCGACATAAGCGAGATAGAAGTCCTTCAAATGCTTGCGGAAGATGAAACCTCAAAAGTCATTCTTGGATACTTGGAAAGTATCGAAAACGGAAATAGATTCATAGAAGTCGCAAAAAAAGTAAGCAAGAAAAAACCTATAATAATGATAAAGTCTGGTAGAACCGAATGGGGAAGCAGAGCCGCATCATCCCATACAGGAGCACTTGCAGGAAAAGACGAAGCGTTTAACGTAGCGTTCAAAGAATGTGGAATCATAAGAGTCGATACTTTCGAAGACGCATTTGCCGTCGTAAAAGGGTTCTTAAAGCAAAAACCTCCGAAAGGCAATAAGGTATTGGTCATTACGAATGCTGGAGGCGCGGGAATTCTTGCTACGGATATGGTAGAAAAAACAACGCTTGAAATGGCAAAACTTGAAGGAGCTACAAAAGCAAAATTAAAGGGAGTGTTGCCCTCCAGCGCCTCCGTAAATAATCCCGTGGATATTTTAGGCGATGCCCAAGACGACAGGTACAGCACAGCCTTGAAAAGAGCCGGGAAAGATAAAAATATCGATGCTTTTCTGGTGCTTCTTACTCCCCAATCAGCCACAAACACACTACAAATTGCAGATGTTATAACCGAAGAATGCAAAAATATAAAAAAACCATTGCTTACGTCTTTCATGGGACACGAGAAAATAAAAGACGCAGTCAAGCGGCTTGAAGTAAGCGGAATACCCAATTATTCCAGCCCTGAAGAAGCAGTAAAGGTTCTGGAGGCATTGAAAAATCATGGTGAATGGATGCAAAGCAAAGAAGATAAAATTACAAAATTCAATGTTCCTAAAAAGAAAGTTTCCAAAATTATGGAAGAATTAAGAAACAATTCTCAAGATATAATAGGGGGTAGCACTGCATTAGAAATTTTGGGGCTGTATGGTATCCCAGTCATTGAAAACATACTCGTAAAAAATGAAGGGGAAATCGAAAAAGCCTATCATAAGATAACCCCACCTTATGTTATGAAAATAGAATCACAGGATATCATTCATAAATCCGATATGGGAGGGGTCAGGTTGAATATAGAAAAATCCCAACTGTTGGATAATTTCAAAGATATGATGGCAGAAGCGAAAAAAATCACTTCTAGAATATCTGGGGTTTCTTTGCAACCCATGATAAAAGAAGGCAAAGAAGTGCTTGTCGGGGTTTCAAAGGACGAAATATTTGGACATATGATTAGGTTCGGATTGGGTGGCAAGTATGTTGAAGTATTCAAAGACACTTCTTCCAGAATAGTACCCGTCACGCAGAAAAAGGTTCTTGAAATGCTCAAAGAGACAAAATACGCTTATCCGCTGCTTGCGGGAGTGCGAGGGGAAAAACCATCAGATATCTCGTCCGTTGTGGACGCGATTTTGAGACTTTCTCAATTGGTTTCGGATTTTTCCGAACGAATAATAGAAATTGAAGCAAATCCTTTTTTGGTGTTTGGAAGGGGTGGCAGGGTAATAGACGCAAGATTGCAAATTTCAAAAAACTGATTAAAATGTTAACAATGTAAACTTAAAAAGGAGTTAACATGGGAGTTCCGAAAAGGAAAGTATCAAAGTCAAAGCAAGGGAAAAGAAAATCCATAAAGAAGTTAAAAGCACCTACTCTCGTTGAATGTTCTCAGTGCCATCACCTGAAACTTCCCCATCATATATGCCCCAATTGCGGTTATTATGGGAAGAAAAAAGTTATGGAAGTTGGTTAACTTACTTAGTTAATATTGGATAGTGGATAGCAATAACTATAAACCAAATACTACGAACTATTAACTATCTCTAGCAAAGTGAGGACAAATTGAAGATAGCAGTTGACGCGATGGGAGGAGATAATGCTCCGCAAGCAGTAATAGACGGCGTCTTATCCGCTCTTAAGCAAATTAAAGAAGAAATCGTTCTTGTTGGCGATAAAGAAAAAATAACCCCTTTTCTGGGGAAAAATACTTATAAAATCCCTATTTGTCATGCCGCTGAAGTTATTAGGATGGATGAATCCCCCTCGTTTGCCATAAGAAAGAAAAAAGACTCTTCCATAGTCAAAGCGATTAATTTGTTAAAAACTGGGGAAGTTGACGCGGTGGTTACCGCAGGGAATACGGGAGCGTATGTTGCGGCGGCGACTATTAATCTTAAACTTATACCGGGGATAAAGCGAGCTGCTTTAGCCAGTCCTTTGCCAACCGCCAAAGGTGTATCCTTGCTTTTGGATGTGGGCGCAACCGTAGATTCTTCCGCGGAGAATCTTTTTCAGTTCGCAATAATGGGTAGTATTTACGCAAAAAAGATTATGGAAAAGGAAAACCCTATTGTAGGGCTAATTAATATCGGGGAAGAAAGTTCCAAAGGCAATCAAGTGGTTAAAAAAACATATAAACTCCTTAAAAACAGCAATCTTAATTTTATCGGAAATATTGAAGGTAGAGATATTTTTTTTGGTAGTGTAGATGTGATTGTGTGTGATGGTTTTGTAGGCAATATACTTCTCAAGTGTATGGAAGGTTTCACCGAGACATTAGAGGTTTTACTCAAAAAAGAAATAGATAAAAAGATGCTTTCCAAATTGGGAGCATTTTTAGTAAAAGATGCGTATAAAACTTTCAAATGCAAACTCGACTATGCTTCATACGGCGGAGTTCCTTTGTTAGGAACAGGAGGATATTGTATAAAAGCACATGGTTCGTCTTCTTCTGCCGCTATAAAAAACAGTATTCTTGTGGCGGGAAAAGAAGTGAAGACAAACGTAAACAAAGAAATACAAAGGTATTTTGAAACCAACCATGTTGCAGAAAGGACTCAAACATGATGGCAAAAAACATGAAAATTATAGGGGTAGGCTCGTATTTGCCCGAAAGGGTTCTTACCAACGCGGATATGGAAAAAGTGGTTAATACGACAGACGAGTGGATAACCGAGAGAACCGGGATTAAAGAAAGAAGAATTGCGGAAAAAGAACAAGCAACTTCCGATTTGGGCATAGAAGCCGCAAAAATCGCGCTTAAAACTGCTTCTTTGGACCCTGCGGAATTAGATTTGATATTAGTAGCCACTATTACCCCGGACATGTTTTTCCCTTCCACAGCATGCATAATTCAAGACAGACTGGGCGCCAAAAATGCAGCGGCTTTGGACATTTCAGCTGCTTGTTCTGGATTTATTTATGGATTAGTCGTAGGTCATTCGTTAATATGCCAAGGACAATATAAAAATATTCTTTTGATAGCTGCAGAAACATTATCCAAAATAACGGACTGGGAAGACAGAGGAACTTGCGTATTATTAGGCGACGGCGCGGGTGCAGTTGTCATAAGTGCCGGCGATAATGAAAATGAAGGTTTATTGGCAAGTTCTTTGGGGGCAATAGGTTCGGCGGGAAAATTACTTTACTTGCCTGCAGGGGGGTCCCGCAATCCTGCAACGCACGAAACAGTAAATGGGAAAATGCATTATTTGAAAATGCATGGAAACGAACTATTTAAATTGGCAGTAAAATCATTGGTAGACGCCGCCAAAGATGTGATGCAGAGGGCAAAAGTAAAACCCGAAGATATAAATTTATTTATTCCCCACCAAGCAAATATCCGCATAATAAACGCAACGGCAACCAGATTAGGAATTCCCAGGGAAAAGGTCTACATAAACGTAGAAAGATACGGAAACACCTCTGCTGCCACCATACCTATCGCTTTAGATGAAGCATTTAGAGCAGGTAAAATAAAAAAAGGAGATTTGCTTTTGCTTGACGCTTTTGGGGGTGGACTTACTTGGGGCGCCGTTCTTTTAAGATGGTAGCATTAAAAAACATATTAAATATCAAAATATAAAAATAAAAAATTAAGGACTAGAATATCTCGTTTGAAAGTTATTTTGTTTTCTGAATTTTTATCTTTTTGGTTTGTGTTTTCCCTCTGGAATTTCTAGGGGTAATATTTGGTATTTGATTTTTGATTTACAGGAGACTTATGAATCCGCATATTTTCCGCGAGTACGACATAAGAGGGCTTGTAGGAAAAGATTTGACCGAAGAAGTCGCAAGAGAAATCGGACAAGCCGTTGGCACATATTTGAAAAAATACGGAAATAAAATAGTAGTAGGCAAAGATAATCGCAAAAGTTCCCCCCTGCTTGCAAACGCGCTTATTAAAGGATTATTGGCTACCGGTTGCGATGTAATAGATGTTGGGACTTTGCCTACACCGCTTCTTTATTTTTCCATACATTTATATTCTCAAACCGGTGGAGTGATGCTCACCGGAAGCCACAACCCGCCCGAATACAACGGATTTAAGGTCTGCAAAGGCTTGAGTTCTCTTTACGGCGAAGATATACAAAAATTACGATGCATAATAGAGTCGAAAAACTTCGAAAAGGGAAAAGGAACTCTTTCAAAGAAAAACCCCAAACAAGATTATATTGATTTCGTCGCGGAAAAAGTAAAGATTGATCCCGATTTGAAAATTGTAATAGACGGGGGAAACGGGACATCAGGATTTCTGGTCCCCGAATTAATGAAAAAATTAAACCTTGACCCTTTTTATCTTTATATAGATCCTGACGGAAATTTTCCGAACCATCTGCCCGACCCGACCGTTTTAAAAAACATGCAGGATTTGATAGGCAAAGTCAAAGAGCTGAATGCGGATATAGGCATAGGATACGACGGCGATGCAGACCGTATAGGCGCAATAGATGACAAAGGAAGAATCATTTGGGGCGATAGACTTTTATGCCTTTACGCAAAAGAGGTGCTTTCTCGACATCCACATTCAAAAGTTATTATGGACGTCAAGTGCTCGCAAGCGACTATGGAATACATAGAAAAATACGGGGGCAAGCCGATAATGTGGAAAACAGGGCATTCCCTTATAAAAGAAAAGATGAAAGAAGAAGGTGCTTTGCTCGCCGGTGAAATGAGCGGACATATGTTTTTTAAAGATAATTACTTAGGCTTCGATGACGCGTTTTTTGCTTCTTTGAGGCTACTTGAAATACTTTCGAAAACAGGAGAAAAATTTTCGCAATTGGCAGACGAAATTCCGAATTATTATTCTACGCCGGAGATAAGAATTAATTGCCCTGAACAAGAAAAATTCGAAGTCGTGGAGCAACTAAAAGACTATTTTCAGAAAAGATATAAAACAATAGACATAGACGGAGTCCGAGTCCTTTTTGAAAATGGATGGGGACTTATCAGAGCTTCCAACACTCAACCCATACTGGTGTTAAGATTTGAAGCAAAAACCGAACAAAGTCTTCAAGAAATAAAAAACGAAATAAAGAAAAAACTTGAAGAATACCCATTTATTACCGCTGAAATATAAAGTAGCAAATAGATAGCAAAGAGTACAGAGAAATACATTTTAGGATTTTACTGCTTTTTTCTATTTGTTATACTCTCCACTTTATTATGGATAAGATTCTATTCAACTCAAACACAAATTTAGCCCTGTCCGCATCTGCAGGAACAGGGAAAACACGTGCGTTGTCTCTTCGTTTTTTGGACCTCTACTTGAAACACGAAAATATCTCATCCATATACGCGCTCACATTTACAAATAAAGCATCTCGAGAAATGCAAGAGCGAATAGTCCATTATTTAAACATTTTGGCCAGCCCCGAAAAATTTCCGCAAGAAAAAGAAATTACGCAAATATTTAGTTCTCGTTTCAAAGATATAACAAAAAAAGCTGAGGGTTTAAAACATCGGCTTTTTTCCAGTTTTTCGGATTTCAACGTTTCCACGATTCATTCTTTCCTGAATTCCATATTAAAAACAATTCCATTCCAGACAAATGTCCTGCCTGATTTTAGAATAATGGAAACATATGAAGAAAACATTTTAATAGATAAGGTCATAGACGAATTTTTAAAAGATTCGATAAATGAACCCAATCATAGGGCACTGGTAAGCAAGGTATTAGATGTAAAAAAGCGTAATGCAAAAGACACCGTAAAAAATCTTTTTTTGTCTGTGCTTCCTAGAATGCTCGAAATACAAGGAATTTTTACATATCTAAAAGAGACAAAACAAAAACCTTTTCAGGATTTTGCTTGTTTGGGACAAGACTGCTTGGGGATTGTAGAGCTTCTGAAAAACAGCGGTAGCAACAATAAAAACTTGAGCAAAAAAATAGAAACAATAGACAATCTTTTGAGGAACGGAGAAAAAGAAACTTTGATAAGCGAAATAATAGACCTATTCAATAAAAGTTATTTTGAAAAATTAAAAGAAGAGCCGCAAATAGGCACGCAATTGAACAGGTTGGCTTTATCCATAAGCCGTCAGGCAAAAGAATTCGCATCTTTTAACAACCGCAAACTTCTTTTCGATAATCTTAATCTGCTTTTTACAATTCATGACAGGCTGCAAGGGGCAAAAAAGGACGCAAATTTAGTCACTTTCAGCGACCTTGAAAATTACGCGCTCAAAGCATTTTCGAATATTCAAACAAAGGATTATTTATATTTTAAATCCTCAAGCCAAATAGAACATCTTTTGATAGATGAGTTTCAAGACACTTCTATAATCCAATGGAAAATATTGGAGCCGGTTGCCGAAGAAATCGTAGCCGGACAAAATCATAGTTTTTTTTATGTAGGAGACCCGAACCAAGCTATTTATCGTTTTAGAGGTGGAGAAAGTCGATTATTCGACCATATAAAAAACAAATTCTCGGGCAAAATACGAGCCGAATATCTTACGGAAAATTATCGAAGCAAAGAGGAAATAGTAAACTTTGTTAATGATGTGTTTTCTCTTATCCCAACTCATAAACCAATGAAAGCAATGCAAGGGCAAGGTGGATGGGTTGTTGTGGAAAATTTTGGGGAATATAGACAAAAAGAAGGGTTTGAAGCGGTTCAGTCAAGTCTTGTAGATGCAATCAGAACTTTAAAAAAGAAAGGTTATAATTACAACGAAATCGCATTGTTAATCCGCAGAAATCAAACAGGGACTAAATTCTCCGAAATTTTAGAACAATCTGGCATCCCAACGCGAAGCGAATCCAAGAGGTCTCTTGTTTACCAAGAAGGAATTTGCGATATCGTGAATCTGTTGAAATGGCTAATTAATCCTTATGAGGACTTTTATCTTTCTTTATCATTGCTCTCACCGCTATTCTGCATTAAGGGAAAAACGATGGAAATATTGAGGCAAAAAAAAGATTGCGGACTCTTTGAAACCCTAAAAAATAAATACCCACATTGGGAAGCAACCAAAAAACTGCAGAAAATATTGGAAATTTGCGACTTTGCCAGCCCATACGAATTGATTTCTTTTATATATTCGCAATTTAATGTGATGGGAAAATATAAACACAACAAAGGCGCCTTTTCCGCATTGTTGGAGATTGCCTATAAATTCGAAAACGAGAAGGGAGCATCCTTATTTTCATTTATTGAATACCTGCAACAATACGGACAAACATTGAAATTTTCGGAAAGCGAAATCGACGGCGTGCAAATTCTTACTTGTCATAAAGCCAAAGGATTGGAATTTCCGGTTGTGTTGCTTGCCGAAACCGTATGGAATATGGAAGGTATAGAAAACGAACATTTTATTTTTGAATATGCTGAAACAAACTCCAAACTTATTACAAATGATATCTATTACAGAAAAGACCCTCTGCTCAAATTATTCCGAAAGGAGATTTTCCGGGATGAGAAAAAACGCATTTACAATGACGAATTAAACAATCTATATGTTGTTATGACCCGTGCCAAAGAAGGATTATGGATAATCGGCTATGACAATGCGCGATTGTCTAAAACATGGTTTAACTTTATAACCAAATCAGGAAACATCCAAATTAAAAATAAATCTTACAGACTTGGACAAATTCAAGACAGAAAAAATTCACCAAAAAGGAAAAGGGAATCTTCCGCAAGAAAAATAGAGGGTTTTATCTCTTATCCCAAACGGGAAAAAGTTCTTATGGAACCTGAAGAAAAAACTATTATCTCGGATAAGCAAAGAGACATTTTAAGGTGGGGAGAAATCTGTCACTGTGCTTTGTCAAACGTAGAAAAAGTAAACGAAGCCAACCTTGAACAAGTAATCTGTTTCGCAATAGACAAGACAAAGGCAACCTATTCGCGCAATTTGCAAGAACAGAAAGAACTGTCTGAAAAATTACATCTTACATTGAAAGATGTTCTGACAGATGAAGACCTGCGGTTTGTTTTTTGTTTAGACGACACGGCAAAGGTTAAAAACGAAATATCCATTTATTTCAAAAAAAACAAAACAAGTGTATTAGGAAGGATAGACCGACTAATTATAGAAAGTGATTGTATAAAAATTATAGATTATAAAACAGGCGAAAAATTTATGGGTACCACTCCCAATTCAACTAAAAAATACATCAAACAGATGCAAAATTATAGGGTTGGCATTTCTAAGATTTATCCTGACAAGGAGATTAAATGCTATCTTGTATGGTTAGATAATCCCATAGGCAAGAGAGTAGAGCAGATACAATAATGATACGGTAATAGCTTGGATATTAATTTTATTACCCGATGATTTATTCCCAAAATCAAAGAATTCTATGGGGAATTTGTCTAATTCCATACAAGCGTAATTTTTTATATTTGGAGAATATAGTGTTTTCTTTTAAGGGTTCATTTTAAGATTTTTCCTGTTTTTGAAATATGTTATAATTCAGCCTTATGCGAGCTCTACCATCTCTAATTAATGTTTCGTTTAATAATATTATCAGACAGTCGTTTTTTTATCTTGCGATTTTAGGTGCGTATGTTTTCATAGTTTCCACTCCTGCTTTTACGATGTTCACTTTTTGGGACGCGGAAAAGTTGGTACTTGATATGGGCATGGCCACTATTCTTATTGTCGGGTTGTTGGTCAGTGTCCTTGCGACTTCTTCAATAGTTGGAGGAGAAATAGAGGAAAAAACAACCACATTGCTTTTAAGCAAACCTTTGTCTCGTTTCACTTTTCTTCTGTCTAAATTTTGCGCAATAGCATTAGCTTTGTTGCTTGTTCTCATTCCTCTCACCTCCGCGCTTATAATGACGTTAAGGATGGGGGTTCCAGAAGCCGTATGGAGTGATGTCAAATATAGCACGCTTTGGTTTGAATTTTTGCCTATGTTATTGGCCGCGTTTGTAGCCGCTGCGGCAAATTATTATGCCGACAAAAATTTCGCATCCAGTTTTATAATACTATTTAGCATTTTTGTTGTAATTTCTTTATCTGTTCTATGGTTTATGAGTAAAGGGACTCTTCAGTTAAATCTGTTTTATCCGTCTACTCTTCTATGGTTGGCAAGTGTTCTTATCTGTCCAATTGCTTCGCTCTTTGCACTGAAAGGCCAGGTCTTTTTCACGTTAATATTTTCTTTTTTGATATTTGCCATAGGACTTGTATCCAATT
>CAZNJA010000032.1:0-16039 GCA_964573245.1 uncultured bacterium | reverse complement strand
GGCAAGTCGACCTGCCTCGCCAAAGGGAGCGAGTCAAGGCGGGCGGGTCGTAGAACCGGCGGGAAAGAGAAATCCGCCCTTATTATCACGCACACGGGGCACATTCTTGATTATGTAAGCGCCAATAGAGGATGTGTTCTATCCAACAAGAAGATTCAGTGTGTAGGTGACCCGCATGATATTTTAAATAGAATACGCAAGCATGGTTATCAAGGATGCGTCAGATGCCACAGGAAAAAACCTGAAATTATTAAAGAGGGTTAATAGAAATATGCCAGGTAAAGAGATAAAAATTGAAAAGTTTGCCCGTGATACGCAGGAACATTCTTATCAAAAAGACCTTTCTAAAATTTCTGCTGCTGATAAAAAGAATTTACTCGAAACCGGTGTAGATGTTTCCGAAAAAGGACGCTCGGGCACATTTATACAGGCAGACCACAGCGTTATTCATGCCAAGAGTCTGCATAAAGGCTTGGAGGTTATGAATATAAGCGAGGCTTTAAAGAAATACAAATGGCTTAAGAATTACTGGTGGAAAGCTGTTTCAAGAGGTGGTGACGAATATACAACTTTGGCAGAAAAAGATTCACGCAATGGTTATTTTATAAGAGCATTACCGGGGGCAAAAATTTCATATCCCATACAATCCTGCCTTTTCTTAAAAAAAGAAAACCTGCTTCAGAATGTACATAATATAATAATTGCAGAGGAAAATTCCGAGCTGGATATAATAACGGGTTGTACTACTGCTTCATACGTAAAGAAAGGCGCGCATGTCGGGATTTCCGAGTTCTATATTAAAAAAGGCGCAAACTTAAAATTTACCATGATTCATAATTGGGCTGAAGATGTTATAGTTCGCCCCAGGTCAAAAGCAATAGTTGAAGAAGGGGGTATGTTCCTTTCCAATTATATTTGTCTTAAACCGGTTCGTTCTCTGCAAATGTATCCAACTGCGACCTTGACAGGAGAAGGAGCAGTGGCTAGATTTAATTCTCTTCTATATGCACATCCGAATTCTCATATAGATGTCGGTTCCCGTGTAATCTTGAGTAAACCCAATACCAAAGCCGAGATAATATCGCGTGCCGTCACCCATGGAGGAACGATTATCGCAAGAGGGCATTTAAAGGGCGAGGCCCCTTTTGTGAAAGCGCATTTGGAATGTAGAGGTTTAATCCTTTCTTCACAGGGAGTTATACACGCAATACCTGAACTTGAAGGAACACAGAAAGATTTAGACATGTCACATGAGGCGGCAGTCGGTAAAATCGCGAAAGAAGAAATAGAATATCTTATGACGAGAGGTTTAAGCTCCGAAGAAGCACAAGCTGCCATAGTGAGAGGTTTTATGGATACCGCTATTTTAGGTCTCCCCCCCCAACTGCAAAAAGGAATTGATGATTTGGTCAAATCCTGCCAAGAAGAAGCGATGTAGATTCCAAATGCAGAAGTAAAAAAGGTACCCCTAGAAATTGCCCTTGGTAAAGGGCAATTTCAGGGACATAGTCCTCGGAATCTTGAAAAGATTCCAGAGGGAAACTACAATTTAAAAAGTAAAAAGTTTATAATATCCCAATATATAAAAATGAAAATTCCGATCAATTGGCTTAAAGAACTTATAGAGGTTCCTTCTTCTTTGGAAGAACTTGCCGAAAAACTGTTGTGCTTGGGTATTGAAGTTGAGAGAATTGAACCGTCTTCTACACTTAAAGGAATAAAAATAGGCAAAGTCCTTTCCGTAAAAAAACACTCCTCTGCCGACAAACTGACGATTTGCGCGGTTGATGTCGGAGAAGACCCTTTCAAACAAATCATTTGCGGTGCTTCAAATGTAAAAAAAGGTATAAAAGTTCCCGTAATTTTGCCGGGAAGCGCGCTACCAAACGGATTAAAGATAGAAAAACGCGCGATTAGAGGCATAGAATCCGAAGGGATGATATGTTCCAAGGTGGAATTGGAACTTGAAGATGATTCGGACGGTCTCCGACCTCGACGGGTCGGAGAACCGGCGGGGATCTGGATTTTGCCAGATAAATGTAAGGTAGGCAAAGAATTATCCGACGAGATAGAAACGGATGATGCCGTAATCGATATAAAAATAACGCCAAATAGAGGCGACTGTTTATCTATAATGGGGATTGCAAGAGAACTTGCCGCAATATCTTCTAAGTATTTAAAAATTCCCAAAATTACAATTAAGGAAACGAAGGATAAGATAAAAGACAGAATAGACATTGAAGTAAAAGATTCCGATTCATGCCCCAGATACACTGCAAGGATAGTCGAAGGCGCACAAATCAAAAATTCTCCATACTGGATGAGGCGTCGGCTTATTCTTGCGGGAGTACGGCCTATAAACAACATAGTAGATATAACTAACTATGTTATGCTTGAAACAGGACAGCCTTTGCACGCGTTTGATTATGAAAAGATCGTAGATAAAAAAATAATAGTCAGACAAGCAAAAGAAAAAGAAAAAATTCTGTGTTTAGACGGAATCGAACGGACTCTGTCTTCCGGCGCTCTTGTCATAGCGGACAGTAAAAAACCTATTGCTCTTGCAGGAATAATGGGCGGCGAGGAAGCAGGGGTCAATAAAAACACCAGAACCCTTGTTGTCGAAAGCGCTAACTTTTCGCCGACGTTTATAAGAAAGACTTCAAAATCTTTAAATGTGGCAAGCGAAAGTTCCTATCGTTTCGAAAGAGGCGTGGATTTTGAGGGGACCGCATTTGCGGCAAATCGAGCGTGTTGTCTTATGCAGGAACTATCAGGCGGAAAAGTTGTTTCCGGAGCAATTGATATAAAAGCAAAAACCGAGAAAAAGACTATCTCCTTCAATCCCGCGGAAATAAAAAGAGTGCTCGGCATTAAGATTGCTTCTTATGAAAAAATATTAAAAAGTTTAGGTTTCGAGGTGGCGAAAGAAAAAGGTTTGTTGAAAGTTCAGGCTCCGAGCTGGAGAAACGACATTAAACAAGAAATCGATTTGATAGAAGAAATAGCGCGAATAAATAATTATGACATTATTCCTTTATCTCTTCCTTCGGGGCGCATGCCTTCGTTAAAAGAAGACGACAGGGCAAAAATTATAAGAAAATGCCGAAGCATATTAAACCGCCTTTCTCTAAACGAAGTCATAAATTATTCTTTCATAAGTGCGGATTTACTTGAAAAATCTCTGGTAGGCGTTACGGATGATACGATTAAAATCGATAATCCCATTTCGGCGGATTTTGAAATTTTAAGAAACTCTTTAGTGCCTTCGCTTCTTCAGACAGCGCAGGAAAATATTTCCAAAGGCGAGAAGAATTTAAAAATTTTTGAACTTCGCAGTATATATAAATATGGGAAAAATAAGTTACCCGAAGAAAATATTCGCTTGGGAATTCTTTTAACCGGGGATTGGCTGGAACAAAATTGGCTCTATCCTCATATTAAAATGTCATTTTTTGTATTACACGGCATACTAGAGACTCTTTTAAAAGAGCTTGGTATTGTGCTTATGTATGCAGAAAATAATAAAAACCCTTTATTTAACTCGTCATACTGTTTTTCTCCCATGTTGGATAATAAAGAAATAGGAGTAATAGGTGAAGTCGATTCTACTGTAATGGGAAACTTTTCATTAAAAGAAAAAACCTATATCGCGGAAATCAATATGGAACTACTTTTGCCGTTTGTTCGGTTGAAGAAAAAAATAAGGCTCCTTCCGAAATATCCACCTGTTGTTCGGGATGTTTCTTTTGTAGTTCCAAATGATGTTTTTTCAGAACGAATTGAAAGTATAATGAGAGAAGAGGCAAAGGGACTTTTGGAAAATGTGAAACTTTTTGATTATTATAAAGGCAAACAGGTGCCCGAAGGTTTAAAGAGCATGTCTTATTCTTTGTTTTTCCGCTCAAAGAACAAAACTTTGACCGACGAAGAAGTAAATCTGTTGCAAGATAAGATTGTTAAAAAATTAGAAGAAGAATTGGGCTTGAAATTAAGAGGATAAGAATAACGTATTCAAGGCTCTAGATTAAAGGTTTTAAGAATTTTGAATATTTGATTTTATATTTTAAATATGTCTGAACAAAAATGGTCTGAGCTTTCCAATGGAATAGAACATTTCATCAGTGAGCACAAGAAAATAAAAAAAGAAAGAGACTACCTTGAAGCCGAACTCGAAGAATTTAAAAAGCAAACCACGAAATTGGAAAGAGGAAGCAAAGACGAAAATCTTCTTAAAGACAGAATAAAAGTTTTGGAAGAAGAAAGAGGAATCGTTCGGGAAAAAGTAAAAAAACTCCTTAAAATTATAAAGGAATCCAAGGGATGACAGTTAATAAGCGTATAGTTAACAAAGATTATCCCCAATGCAACCTTTTATTAACTAATATTAACCTGTATTAACTTTTTGTTAACTGTGTGAGAATGAAACTCTCCATAATAATGCCGGTCTATAATGAAAAAAGAACTATCGCTAAAGCCATAGATGGAGTTTTTAACGCGAGTTTGGACGGCATAGAAAAGGAATTGATTGTTGTTGACGATGGCTCAAATGATGGGACGGGAGAAGTTTTAAGAGACATTCAGGCTAAAAAAGGATTTAAATTATTGCGTCACGATTCAAATCTCGGCAAGGGTTTTGCGATAAGAACAGCTATTCCTGCTGTTACGGGAGAGTTTGTCATAATTCAGGATGCGGATTTAGAATACAATCCCCAAGAGTATCCTTCTCTTTTAAAACCAATTCTTGACGGCAAAGCGGATGTGGTTTACGGCACGCGGTTTCTTGGCGCGCATAAAGTGCTTTTATTTTGGCATTTTATGGGGAATTTACTCCTAAATTTCATCGCCAACTTTCATTATAATGTTAACCTTTCCGATTTTGAAACCTGTTTTAAATTATTTAAAACTGAAATCTTGAAATCTTTTAACTTTAAATCTTGCGGATTTGAATTTGAAGTGGAGATCACCGCAAAAGTTCTAAAGAAGCATTATAGGTTATGGGAAGTTCCTATTAGTTATGCGGGACGTGGGTATGAAGAAGGTAAAAAGATAAAACTTAGGGACGGCTTGATTGCTCTGCTTTGTCTTTTTAAATATAGATTTTTTGATTAAAAAACTTCCTTCTGTCTACTTTTCTTTCAGCCAAGCGATTGCCTTGTCGTAATCCTCAAAAAGACGGTTGTTGTAATTCTGGTTTACCAAAGCCGTTTCAAGAAAAGTGTGAGTGTTATCTTCTGGATCTATGACTAAGGCAACTTTATCTAACCGCTGTCTTCCTGATTTTTTGATTTCTTGCGCGAATTGATAGGTTTCGAACACACCCCATTCGTTTCTAATGCCGCGCAGGTCTATAAGATGTTTTTTCGTGTTGTGTTTGTTGCCGAGTTCAGTAGCTTCTTTTGTGAATTCCAATGCTGTCTGCGTAGGAAGGGGTTTTTTGACACGAATTACTACGATAGACTTATCATCAGACGAAGATATTTTATAATCCATAATGCTAATATTTTACAAAAAAAATTCAAGATAGGCAACATTGCGCATAACTTAAGTCCTATTGAATAACTGTTTACCCGATTTAGGTGGCTTTGGATATGAGGTTATTTGAAATTTAGTTTACACCTGAAAAATTTATTTCTGCCGGATTTTTTAGCCTGATACATTGCTATGTCGGCATTTTTAATAAGTGTTTCGGCGTCTTCGCCATGAGTGGGATAAACACTTATCCCTATACTGGTGGTTATTTTTAGCTCTTTGCCGCCTATCAAAAAGGGTTCCTTTATTGCCTCTAAAATCTTTCTTGCTATTTTGGTCACATCTTGAATGCGGGTAGTTTCCGGCAACAACAGAATGAATTCGTCTCCACCCATGCGGGCTACCGTATCGCTTGAACGCACTATTTCCGACAAACGTTTGCCCACGTTTTGTAATAATTTATCTCCAAAACTGTGTCCCAGTGTATCATTTACGTTTTTGAATCGGTCAAGGTCCATCAACATAATTGAAACTTTTTGTTTATTCCTTTGGGCGCGGTTTAGTTCCAAAGCCAATCGGTTGTTGAAAAGAGTTCGATTTGGCAGATTTGTCAAGGTATCATGGTAAGCTAAATATCTTATGGTTTCTTCCGTTTTTCTGCGCTCGCTGATATCTCTTATTACTGTCAGAATCCTTGAGACCCGGCTATTTTCCCAAATGGGTATTTTTCGCACTTCTGTAAACCATTCTTTCCCGCCGAATTTAATGTTTTCTTCCGTCGTAAGTATTTCGCCTGATTTGAATACGTGATTGTATTCACTGCGAACTCTGTCGGAAAGAAACGGGATAACATCAAACAATATTTTTCTGGAAAGATCTACTTTGAGTCCCATCTCCTCTATCCATCTCATCAAGGCGTTATTGTGTAAAATTATCCTCAAATCAGCATCCACGACATGAATGGCGTCTCTCATAGAATTAATTGTAGTTTTGTATTGCAGTTCCGATTCACGTAATGCTTCCTCCATTTTTTTGCTTTCTGTTACATTGACCATAGTCGTTCTGATACCGATGATTTTTCCACTTTGGTCATATTCAAGAGCGTCATCGATTGAAACATAGATTGTAGAACCATTTTTTGTGGTATAGATTCTGCGCTCGGCTTTGGAAAGGTGTTTTTCGGTCAATTTCTCCCGAAACCTTTTTTTTGCCTCTTCGCGTTGTTCAGGCAATATAAAATCAAAAATGGATTTGTCAACCATCTCATTTGGTTTGTATCCGAGCATTTTGGCTTCGGTTTTATTTACACTTGTAATAATGCCTTGCGTATCCAATGTATGATAAGCAACCGGCGCTTCATCCCACAAATTTCTATAACGTTTTTCGCTTTCCCTCAATTCCTGCTCTGTTTTTTCTCTTCTTGATATATCTTGAGCGAGTTTTTCATTAATCGTTTTTGATTCTTCCGTGCGTTTTTTTACCAATTCTTCAAGATATTTACGATATCTGTTCAATTCGTTTTCCATCCGTTTACGTTCTGTTATGTCTATGTTTACTTCTGCTACAAGCCATTCACCGGTATTGTCTTGGAAGGGAATAGTTGTTACTTGGACAGGACGATTGTTTTCCTTAATAAGAACCTCTTCGCTGATAACCAGTTCTTTTGTAGCAAACGCTTTTGGTATAGTGCAAGTAGGACAAACATCTTTGCGTCCCATGAAATATTCGTAGCATTTTTTCCCCCGATAGTTGCCGTAAACTCTTTGCCATTCGGGGTCTATATATCTGATATTAAATTGGGAATCTATGATATCCAATCCTGTTTTTGTATGCCCGAGCACAAATTCTATTTGTTTTTTGGTTTCCCGCAATTCTTCTTCCATGTTTTTACGTTTTGTGATATCCCTAAATATACCCATTAAATATCTTTTCCCGGATAATGTTATGGGAGCAGAATTAACATCCGTATAAAAAACACTGCCGTCTCTTTTTTTTACAGGCATATCTTTGGCCAAAGTAAATCCTTCATTCACTTGACCTTCAAACTGCTCTAGAACATAGGGTAAATCTTTCTTGGGATGGATATTCGTAACTTCCATATTTTTAATCTCTTTCTGGCTATAACCTAGTTTTCTGCAAATTGTTTTATTTCCCATTAATAATTTCTTACTTTCCATATCTGCTATAAGTATTCCATCAATCGCATTGTCAAAAATAGTCTTAAACTTCTTTTCAGACTCTTCCAGAAGCTCATGGTGCTTCTTTAATTCTTTATCTGTATGTTTATATTTTGCTTTTAATTTTTCCAACTCATTGACTTGCTTGCGCAAATGCTCGATTTCTTTTATAAGTTGTTCTTTTGTTTTGCTTTCGATATCCATTTAGATTCTAAAGAATTTTTGGAATATATAACCGGCAGGGTTAATGTAATGATTCATACGTCTCCTCTTTGAGAGAAGAAAAGCATATCAAAGGCAATAAAGAGTGTCAAATAGCTATTTTAATGTGGTAAAATGAAAAAAACAATGGACTTTTCAGAAATAAAGAAGAAAATAATAGAATCGGTTGGCTTAACGTTGGATAAGGTAGAAAAAACCGATGTTTTTGTTGACGCAATTATTTCCGCCAAAAAAATTTTTGTGGTTGGTTCTGGCAGAAGCAAGTTAATTATAGAATCTTTCGCGCAGCGTTTAAGACATCTCGGTTTAAATGCTTATATCGCGGGAGAAATTCTACAGCCGCCTGCTTCCAACGGCGACCTGCTTATTGCCGCTTCCGGTTCGGGGGAAAGCATTTTTCCCGCAAGCATTGCCAAAAAAGCGAAAGAAATCGGAATGAAAATCGCTTTAATCACGGCCGAGCGAAGTTCCTCTATCGCCAAAATTTCGGACTTGGTAATTTATATTCCTGCTCCTTCGAAAGGCGCTTATCCAAAGGAAACAACAAACTTTCAGCAGCTTGGCAGTCTTTTCGAGCAGTGTCTTTTGATATTCTGCGATACTATGGCGATTATTATTCAAAAAACAAAAAATATTCCGGCGGAGACTCTTCATAAAAATCACACAAACCTGGAATAACACTTTAATAACTATGAAAAAAATTGTCGGATTGGATTTAGGCGGAACTTTTATAAAGGTTGGAGTTGTCACGGAAAAAGGCAAAATCTTAAACAAAAAAGAAATTCCTACTCCTCAAGGCAAGGGAAGAGAAAAGATTCTGCAAGTTATGGTTGAGAGCATAGATTATTTTTTAAAAATTTATCCTAAAAAAGAGATTCTCGGCATAGGGATTGGGACTCCCGGATTGGTTGATAAAAACGGAAAAGTTTTTCTTGCGCCTAATTTACCCGACTGGGATAATTTGAATCTTAAAAAAATCGTTGAAGAAAAATTTTCTATTCCCGTTAAAGTAGAAAACGATGCCAAAGCGTTTGCGTGGGGAGAATATAAATTCGGCGCAGGAAAAGGCTTTAAAAATATCATTTGTATCACGCTTGGCACAGGCGTAGGCGGCGGGGTTATATTAGACGGGAAACTGCTTAGAGGTAATAAGTACTCCGCGGTCGAAATGGGGCATATCCCGATTTGTTATAAAGGTCCTAAATGCAATTGCGGGAATATCGGATGTATAGAGCGTTATGTTGGCGCGAAATATATCGTTGAAACAGCTAAAAAGAAGCTAAAAGGAAGGGAATCTTTGATAAGAGGAATTGTCGGCGGAAATTTGGCTAAAATTACGCCTAAAACGATTTCGGATGCTTACCGCAGGGGCGATGAATTGGCGGAAGAAGTCTGGCTGGAAATCGGAAATTACTTGGGGGCTTTCTTCAGCGGGCTTGTGAATTTGCTTAATCCTCAAGTCATTATCATTGGTGGTGGAATCGCACAGGTTGGGAATATTTTATTCTCAACAATAAAGAAAACTATAGACGAAAGAAGTTTTTCTCTTCTTGCAAAAGACGTAAAAGTTATCCCGGCAAAATTAGGCAAAGATGCGGGAATTATCTCGTGCGCCTCACTTTTTCTATCTTGAATTCAGACAGACAATTTCCTCAATATTTTCGTCACACACGAACCGTTAAAACCTCTTCTCATCAAATAATTATAAACTTGGGCTTTTCTTTTATTTATTTCTATGTTCTTTTTTCTCTGCCAGATTTTTTCGGCTAAAGTTTGGGCAATATCTTCTTCTTTTCGTTCGGGCATTTGTTCGCGCAACAATTCGTCTAGGATGTTTTCCTCTATTCCTTTTTTCAACAATTCGTGGCGCAGAAGCCTTTTGCCTTTCGGATTATGGCTCAGGCGGCTTTCGATGAATTCTTTTGCGAATTTGTAATCGTTTAAGTAGTCTATTCTTTTTAAATCTTTGATGACTGCGACAATAGTCTTCTGCGAAAAACTTTTCTCTTTTAATTTGTCGGAAATTTCCTTGCAAGTTCTGATGCGATAAGAAAGCAGTTTAAAAGCGGACGTTTTGGCTTTTTCTATTTCTTCTCGTGTTGATTCCTCTTTGTGGTTTGTCTGGTTATAATTCATGTTCCTGCAGATATTCCGGAACTATAATTTGGCTTTTCAACTTTTCTTTTAAAAACGAAGCGAAGCTTGCAGTTACCTCTTTTTCTCCATGAAGAAGGAATATTTTCTTAGGGGCCTTTTTAAAACTAGAAACCCATTTTAGGAGTTCATCTCTATCGGCATGTGCAGAAAACCCATTTATTTTCTCTATCCTTGCTTTAACAGGATGAGTTCTTCCGAGTATTCTTACGGATTCAGGTCTTTCTAGTATTTCCCTGCCCAAAGTCCCCTGCGCTTGATATCCCACGAAAAGTATAGTACTTTCCTGTCTTTGGATATTATTAACAAGATGATATTTTATTCTACCTCCGGTGCACATACCTGAACCTGCCATTATAATTGCGGTACCTTTGACATTATTTATTTCTTTTGACTCGTTACTTAACCTTGTCGTGTTAAGAGACGGAAAATTAAAAGGAGACTCACCTTTTTTAATAAGATTCTGCGTTTCCTCATCAAAATAGTCAGTATAATTTTTGAAAACTTCAGTAACATTTATAGCCATTGGGCTATCAACAAAAATCGGAATAGAAGGGATCTGATTTTCTCTGAATAAACTGCTCAGGTAAAAAAGAAGTTCCTGTGCCCTTTCAATTGCGAATGTTGGCACAATAATTTTGCCTTCTTTGTTTTTAGTTTCTAATATTATCCGCTTAAATTTTTCTACAGAGGGGCCTTTATCCTCATGAAGCCTATCTCCGTATGTTGTTTCCATAAAAACATAATCTGCTGTCTCAAATAGAGTCGGGTCACAAAGGAGAGGTTTCTCCCACCTTCCTATATCTCCTGAAAAGATGACCGTACTTTCTTTGCTGTTATTATTAAATTTTAGCTCAATCATTGCTGAGCCGAGAATGTGCCCCGCATCATAAAAAGTTGCTTTTATATCTGGAGTAATTTGGATTTCGTTTTTGTACGCAACGGTTTCAAGTAGAGGAAAAACATTTTCTGCATCTTCAACTGTGTAGAGCGGAACCTCTGGATATGGACCTTTTCTGCCTTCTCTCTCATGCCTCCTTTTCTTGTGTTCGGCATCTTCTTCCTGTATTTTCGCGGAATCTAAAAGAGTGATTTGTGTAATTGCTGCGGTAGGTGGAGTACAGAAGATTTTACCGTTGAAACCTTCTTTTACTAGTTTTGGCAGATACCCGCAATGGTCAAGGTGTGCATGTGTAATAATTACACTATTTATACTTGAGGGTTCTATCGGAAATTTTTCCCAATTGCGGACACGAGAACCTCTTCCCTGATATAGGCCACAGTCTATTAAAACCCGTGACTTATCGTTCTCCAGGACAAATCTTGAGCCTGTTACATCCCCGACAGCGCCTAAAAATTTAACTTTTGTCATTTATCAGATTGTTTTTTTGCTGGAACTTGCTTTCTTTTTAATCTATTGATGACTTTAACCATCAAAAATACAGAAACCGCTATAATGAAAAAATCAAGCAGTGTATTTATGAATTGTCCGTAATTAAGAGTAACAGCAGGGGTGTTCATAGTCGCTTCTTTTAAAATTATTCGCAGGTTTTTAAAATCGACACCTCCAATTAATATTCCCAAGGGCGGCATGACTATATCGTTCACTAAAGAGCTGACCATTTTACCAAAAGACGCTCCGATAATAATACCTACTGCCATATCTATCGCGTTGCCTTTTACGGCAAATTCCTTAAATTCTTTTATTATGGACATTCAACTCCCTTATTATTTTTATCCTGTTATTTAAAATAAAAACCCCCTGTATTTTACCACAAAGGGTTTTTAAAAAGGTTTTTTTCTTTAGCTCCCCGGGAGGGATTCGAACCCCCGACCTAGTGGTTAACAGCCACCCGCTCTACCGGTTGAGCTACCGGGGAAATAATTTTCTTTGCCAAAGAGCAGGCAAGCATAACATCTTTAAGTTTTACAGTCAACCTGACAAGTAATTCGATTTGCCCCCGTAAAATTCATAATGAACTTATGAATGGTAATTCGCTTTTGTTGTTCTTGTTATGCCTTGTTTATGAATTAAAGGAGTTGACTATTATGGCTAATTCTGATATTTTCCCCCAAATGGTTGCTAAAATCTTAATGGAAGAGCAGGAATTAGCAAAATCATGGAAGGAAATAGCCAAACAGATTGTTGAGGCAGGACATTCTAATCTCGCGATAGTAGGAATAAGGTGTAGGGGTGATATTCTTGCACAGAGACTTGCAGAAGAGATTAGGAAAACGTCCGGACTTGCCATTCCTTTGGGGTTTTTGGACATTAATCTTTACAGAGACGATTTTACTTCTGTTGGTCCCGAACCTTTAGTGCGCGAAACTAAAATAGATTTCGATATTACGGGGAAAAATGTTATACTTGTCGACGATGTTCTCTTTACGGGAAGGACTATAAGAGCGGCTATGGATGCCCTTATGGATTTTGGCAGGCCTGCATCCATACGGCTTGCGGTTTTGATTGACAGAGATGGTAGGGAACTTCCGATACAGCCCGATTATGCGGTTGAGAAAATGGCCGTAGGCAGTAACGAAATCGTAGAAGTAAAATTGAAAGAGTTGGACGGAAAAGAAGGAATAATGATAACAAGAAACCGATGAACTGGAAGAGAAAAGACCTTCTTGGCATTGAAGAACTTACACCTGATGAAATTATTCATATTTTAGATGCTTCCGTCTCTTTTAAAGAAATTCTGAAACGTCCAATCAAAAAAGTCCCGACGCTTCGCGGCAAAACGATAGTCAACCTTTTTTTTGAGCCCTCGACACGAACACGTATATCTTTCGAACTCGCGGAAAAACGGCTTTCTGCCGACACCGTGAGTTTTTCCACAAACGGCTCATCCGTTCAAAAAAACGAAACATTACTTGATACCGCGCTTAATATTGAAGCAATGAAAATCGATGCTGTGATAGTGAGGCATTCCGGCGCAGGCACACCACATTTATTGGCTAAAAAACTTTCCGTCCCCGTAATAAACGCCGGCGACGGCGCACACGAGCACCCCACACAGGCGCTTCTTGACATGTTCACGATAAGAGAAAGAAAGGGGACGCTTAAAAACTTAAAAGTCGCGCTTGTGGGAGATGTGCGTTTTTCGCGTGTTGCCCGCTCCAATATCTGGGGGCTTACAAAAATGGGAGCGGAAGTTTATATAGTGGCTCCGCCCACCTTTATTCCGCCATATTTGAAAAATGCAGGGGTAGAAATATTTAGTTCCCTCGACGATATAATAAAAGAAGTCGATGCGATTATGGCTTTGCGTATTCAGACGGAAAGACAACGCGGCAGCTTTTTCCCTTCAATGAGAGAATATAGACAATTTTTCGGCATTACTATGGACCGATTGAAAAAAGCGAAGAAAGATATTATTGTTATGCATCCTGGCCCTATAAACAGAGGCGTTGAAATAGACCCTGAAGTTGCAGACAGCAAATATTCGGTTATATTGGAACAGGTGACAAATGGCGTGGCTGTCAGAATGGCTATCCTTTATATTTTACTTGGAGGTAAGAAGGAATGAGTAAAACATGAGCAAGACAATTTTAATAAAAAACGGCAGGTTAATTGACCCGGCTTCCAAAATAGATAAAGTTTTGGATGTTTTTATCAAAGGCGGGAAAATTTCAAAAATCGGGGCAAATTTAAAAGCAAGCGGTGCAAAGGTTTTGGATGCAAAGGGTAAAATAGTCCTTCCGGGTTTAATAGATATGCATACGCATCTTCGCGAACCTGGCAGGGAGAACGTTGAAACTATTCTTTCAGGCAGTATCGCCGCAGTCCACGGGGGATTTACGAGTATCTGTTGTATGCCGAACACCACCCCAGCAATAGATAATGCTTCCACATTGGAATTTGTTCTGGAAAAAGCGAAAAAAGCGCGTTGCAATGTTTATCCGTTTGCCGCGATAACAAAAGAAAGAAAGGGCGAAACGCTTTCTGAAATGGCAGAACTTGCGAGTTTAGGCGCTGTCGGTTTCTCGGATGACGGCAACGGTGTTCGGGATTCGCTTTTGATGCGGCGGGCAATGGAATATTCGCTTATGCTTGATGTTCCAATAGTAAGCCACTGCGAAGATGAAAGTTTATCAGCCGGCGGAAGCATGAACGAGGGTTATACTTCTACTGTTTTGGGGCTTCCCGGCATACCTAAAGAATCCGAGGAAACAATGGTCGCAAGAGATTTAATGCTTGCGGAACTAACAGATGCAAAACTGCATATTTGTCATGTCTCTACAAAACGTTCCGTAGAGTTTATTCGTTCTGCGAAAAAAAGAGGCGTAAAAGTTACATGTGAAGTGACACCTCATCACTTTACATTAACCGAAGAGGTGGTTAAAACATTTGATACGAATACAAAAGTGAATCCGCCGCTTAGAACAAAGGAAGATATAAAAGCTATAGAAAAAGGTTTGAGAGATGGGACTATCGATATAATCGCTTCGGATCACGCGCCGCATCTTTCTACTGAAAAAGAATTTGAGTACGAAAATGCGCCGTTTGGGATGCTTGGGTTGCAGACAACTTTTGCTCTTGTCATGAAACAACTGGTTGATAGGAAAGTTCTCACGCTTTCGGAAGCAGTCGGAAAACTTACCGTAAATCCCGCAAAAATACTTAAATTAAATAAGGGCAAAATAAAAGTCGGGGAAGATGCGGATATAACAGTTGTTGACTCTAAAAAACAGTGGCAATTCAGAACCGAGGATATCAAGTCACTATCACAAAACTCTCCGTTTATAGGTTGGCGGTTCAAAGGTAAAACCATGTGCACGATAGTTGGAGGAGAA
Source organism: uncultured bacterium (assembly GCA_964573245.1). Taxonomy (GTDB): domain Bacteria; phylum CAIJMQ01; class CAIJMQ01; order CAIJMQ01; family CAIJMQ01; genus CAZNJA01. The sequence continues at coordinate 1,217 of CAZNJA010000032.1, read as the reverse complement.
ATAAGGTTTTTGGAATGAGCACTGTTTATTCCTACCCGCTTTCAAAAAAACTATTTCCAAAGGATTGGGGTATGTAATTTGTCTAAGGGGTAATGGCACGGGAGCGTGTTTTGGCAAAAGAACGAGATGCTGTTCTTGTAAAAAGGGTAAAAACGGGCGATAAAGATGCCTTCAGCGAGTTGGTTAATAGGTATAAGGAGCAGATATATTTTTTGGTGTATAGAATGACAAATAACCATGCCGACGCCGACGACCTTTCGCAGGAATCTTTCATCAGGGCGTATAAAGCAATAGCAACTTTCAGGGAAAAATCTTCCTTTTTTACATGGTTGTATAGAATAGCCATAAATGTTACGTTCAATCATCTCAAAAAATTCTCCAAAAACCAGCCGTTTGAATTGGATAAAAATATTTCTATAGAGAATAGCCCTGATTCTCCCGAAAAAATCGCCGAGCAGCATCAACTACATGAGGAAATAACAAAAGCCGTAGATTCTCTGACGGTAAAGGAAAAAGCCGTTGTGGAATTGGCAATTATGGAGGGCTTGCCGCATAAACAAATAGCCCAGATTTTGGGCTGCAGGGAGAAGACAGTATCCTGGCGTCTGTTCCAGGCAAGAAAAAAACTCAAAGAAAAACTAAGTTTATTTGTCTAATATACGGAGGAAGAAAAAATGAGATGCAATAAAATAAAAAAATTGTTATCGGGCTATTCGGATAATTCTTTGGATATAACCGTCAAAGATGAAGTCAAAAAACATCTTGATGAGTGCTCGGATTGCGCGGATTATTTTAAGAATATGGCAAAAATAGATAACCTTATAAAACTAAAGATAAAAGAAAAACCTTCCAAAGAATATTTCGCGGGCTACTGGGACAGGTTGAAAAACGAATTGGAAGAGAGTGTAAATTTATATCCAGACGAAAGCAGGCAATTACTTAATTTTGCTCTGCCAAGACTTGCAGTTATTTTTAATGGGGTTTTGCTGGCGACACTAATTTTTTTAAGTGGTCTTTTCTACACATATACCCAAAGACTGCAATCGCTCGAGTTTGTTCAGGAAGAAACGCAAAAAATATTATACAGACACTTGTCTGATTTAAGAGCAAAAGTAAGTCTTTCTGCTGAAAGTTTTCAGATAGAGAGACCAGACATTGAAATTTCTGAAGCCCATTATATATTCCAACCAGTAGATTTTACTAACGATATAAACGTA
>CAZNJA010000031.1:0-16057 GCA_964573245.1 uncultured bacterium | reverse complement strand
AAGAAAAATTACCTACAAAATACAGAGTAGAAATAGAAGTATTAAGTTTTGACCCCGAAACCAAAGTTGAAGATTCAAAATTCAATTTTGAGAATCTGAATATACCCGGAGGTATTCCAGTAAATGATTTAATAGAAAAAACAGACTATAAATGGGGTTTGAAATAAATAGTTTAAAATAATGATGCAATATATTTCTTTTAAAAAACAAGAAGCCTGCCCGCCAAATTCTGCTGGGCGAGGTGCTTTTCTCCTTTCTTCTTCGGGCAAATCCGCGCCGTTGTGTGTTAGTTCAAAGGATTATGCGGGTGTGCTGCGTATTGCAAAACTTTTCCAAATCGATATTAGAAATGTAACAAATGTAGAGCCGACACTTTCTATAGATAAAATTCCCACCGCCAAAGAACTTGCCTCGCCAATTTTTAGTGGCGGGATCGTTTTAATCGGAACGCTCGGTAAAAGTCCGCTTATTGATAAGTTGGTGCAGGAAAAGAAGATTGACGTTTCGGGTATTAAAGGGAAATGGGAAGTGTTTCTTATTCAGGTGGTTGAAAAACCTTTTCCAAATGTAGAACGCGCGCTTGTTATTGCCGGCAGCGATAGACGCGGTACGATATTCGGAATGTTTGATATTTCCGCGCAAATAGGCGTTTCGCCGCTATATTGGTGGGCTGATGTGCCGGTAAAAAAACATTCTGAAATTTTCGTATTGCCCGGTAAATACATACAGGAAGAACCAAAAATAAAATACAGGGGCATTTTTATCAATGATGAAGCGCCCGCTTTTTCCGGCTGGACCATCGAAAAGTTCGGCGGTTTCAATCATAACGTATACGAACATGTGTTTGAACTTATACTGCGTTTAAAAGGCAATTATCTCTGGCCAGCAATGTGGGGCAGGGCTTTTTATGATGATGACCCGGAGAGTCCAAAGCTTGCGAATGAATACGGAATCGTAATCGGCACTTCTCATCACGAACCGATGATGCGTGCCCACGACGAATGGCGGCGTTACGGCTCGGGCGCGTGGAATTACGAAACGAATAAAGAAACATTAAGGAAATTTTGGAGGGAAGGTATAGAAAGGATGAATTCTAATGAGAGTGTTGTAACTGTGGGAATGCGCGGAGATGGCGACGAGCCTATGGCCGAGGGGACTGCGATTGATTTATTGGAAAGAATAATTAATGGCCAACGGAAAATACTCGAAGAAGTGACGGGTAAGAAAGCTGAAGAAACGCCGCAGATGTGGGCTTTATATAAAGAAGTGCAGGAGTATTACGACAAAGGTATGCGTGTTCCCGAAGATATTATGTTACTTTTGTGCGACGATAACTGGGGCAATATACGAAAACTGCCTAAATTAGATGACCTATCCGCCGAAGTAGCCTTGCCCGCATTATCTTTAGTGGCGGGAGTGGCGGACAAACCCAGAAAAGGCGGTTACGGTATCTATTATCATTTTGATTATGTCGGCGGTCCACGAAACTACAAGTGGCTAAACACAAGCCCGATATCAAGAACTTGGGAGCAGATGAATCTGGCTTATAAGTATGGAGTCAAAGACCTTTGGATTGTGAATGTCGGCGATATCAAACCGCTCGAATTTCCGATTCAGTTCTTTTTGGATTTCGCGTGGGACCCCGACCAAATTCCCGTGGAAAGTCTGCAGGAATACACAAAACTTTGGGCACAAGAACAGTTCGGCGAAAAATATGCTGAAGATATTGCAGACATTATTTCAAAATACACCAAATACAACGCTCGGAGAAAACCAGAATTATTGGCACCCGATACTTACAGTTTAATTCATTACCGTGAAGCTGAAAAAGTTGTATCCGATTACAATAGACTTTCAGAAAAGGCAGAAAAGATTTATGAATCAATTCCTACCGAATACAAAGACGCATATTATCAGCTTGTGCTTTATCCCGTAAAAGCGTGCGCAAATTTAAACGAACTTTACTTTACCGTTGCGAAGAACCGAATGTATGCAAAACAGGGGAGGATTTTAACGAATGAATTGGCGGAAAAAGCCAAAAAACTTTTTGCCAAAGACAGTGAGCTTTCAAACTATTACAATAAAGTTGTATCTGGCGAAAAATGGAACCACATGATGGACCAAATTCATATTGGATACACATATTGGCAGCAACCCCCGAAGAGTGTTATGCCTGAAGTCGAAGAGATTAAAATTTCGGACGGAGCGGATATGGGTATCATGGTTGAAGATTCGGACAAATGGTGGCTCGTTCCCGACGATTCTGTCGGGACAAGGGAAAAGAGCGAAGCTATTCTGCCCGAATTCGATATATACCAACAGCAGACATTTTATATTGAAATTTTTAACCGCGGACAAAATGCTTTTGATTATAAAGTAACATCAGAAACGCCTTGGTTGAAGATAAATCCAAAAGAAGGGAGTGTTGATAAAGAACAACGTGTCTTCGTAAGTGTCGATTGGCAGAAAGCGCCGACCGGTAAACAAAAAACTCCGATAACCATAACGGGTCCAAATAAAAACAAAGCTGTAATTTATGCCGTTATCAATAATCCTACATCTCCTAAACGCGAGCAGGTTAAAGGTTTTGTCGAAAGTAACGGATACGTTTCTATTGAAGCCGAAAACTACACAAAAGCAATAGGCAGCGAATTAGTAAAATGGAAAATCATACCCGATTTAGGCAGAACATCATCAGCGATAACGACTTTTCCGGTAACAGCAAAGAGCGAACTCCCAAAAGACAATAGCCCGCGTCTTGAATACAAAGTCCATCTGTTTAACAGCGATAAGGTCAAAGTTAACGTTTATCTTTCTCCTACATTAAACTTCCACAATACAAGTTTAAGATACGCGATTTCTTTTGATGACGAACAACCTCAAATTATTAACATTCATGAAGATACGACACTGCAGGCATGGGAAAAATGGGTAAGCGAGAACATCATAATAAAAGTTTCCGAACATAAAATAGCAAACCCCGGACAACATACCTTAAAATTCTGGTTCGTGGATTCGGGCGTTGTGCTGCAGAAAATAGTAATAGAAACAGGCTACTACAAGCCAAGTTATTTAGGTCCGCCTGAAAGTTTTCATCAGGCATAAAAATCAAAACTAAATAACTAAAGATTATGATTTATCGACAGTATTATAATTAAGATAGTAGTATTAAACAAAAAAAGGAGGTAAAAGTAAAATGAAAAAGTTAATCGTATTATCGTTTTGTTTTTTGTTGCCTGTTTTAATAATGTCTTCCGGTTGCGGCAAGAAAGGCGCTGGCAAGCCGGAAGTATCGTTGAAATTAGCCCATAGTTTGGACGTAACCCATCCCGTGCATAAAGCAATGGTTTATATGGCGGATAAAGCCAAAGACAAATCCGATGGACGTATGGAAATCCAAATATTTCCGGGAGAACAGTTAGGTACGGAAAAAGAAAATATAGAATCTCTGCAACTTGGATATCTTGCAATGACAAAAACTTCAACAGCGGTTATGGAAGGATTTGTGCCTCGCATGAAAATATTTGGGATCCCTTATCTTTTCAGGAATTCCGAACATTACTGGAAGGTTTTGAATGGCCCCATAGGCAAGGAATTGCTTCTCGCGGGACAGGACCAGGGTTTGAGAGGTTTGTGCTACTATGATGCAGGAGCAAGAAGTTTTTATGCAAAGAAAGAAATAAGTACTCCCGCAGACTTGAAAGGAATGAAAGTCAGAGTTATGAATAGTGCCATGTCTATGAAAATGATCGAAGCAATGGGAGGTTCGCCCACGCCTATGCCGTGGGGCGAACTTTATACCGGGCTTGAACAGGGTGTTGTTGACGCGGCGGAAAATAATCCGCCTTCATACAGCACTTCAAGACATTACGAAGTGTGTAAATTTTATTCCTTAGATGAACACGCGAGACTGCCTGATATCCTGATGATAAGCGCGCAAGTATGGAATAATCTTAAGCCCGAGTTTCAGCAAATACTTCAGGAAGCTGTTGACGAATCCGTAGTATATCAACGCAAGATTTGGGCTGAAGCCGAAGAAGCAGATTTAAAAAAGGTGCAGTCTGGAGGAGTAAAAGTAACATACCCGGACAAGGCCCCATTTCAGGAATCGGTTAAAAGTATGTGGGCTGAATTCAAAGGAACTGAAATCGGTGAGTTAATTAATGATGTGCAGGAGGTAAAGTAATAAGTGTTTAGATTAATAAAAAAGATATTAGACCGTTCGCTTGAATTCTTGGTTACGGCAGTCGCGGCGGTGTTGGTGTTGGATGTATTGTGGCAGGTATTTACCCGGTTTATTCTTAAGAACCCGAGCAAATGGACGGAAGAATTGGCTGTCTTTATGCTTATCTGGATTTCTCTTCTAGGCGCGGCTGTAGCGTTGAATCGCGGCTCACATCTTGGCATTGATTATTTTGTAGGCAAGCTCTCTGCAAAGAAAAGGATTTATACAGAAATTTTTGCTTTTTTTTGCGTATCAATGTTTTCATTGACCGTTATGGTTTTCGGCGGTATCGAGCTTGTTATAAACACATTAAGATTGGGGCAAGTTTCGCCTGCTTTGGGAATCAAGATGGGGTATGTATATTTTGCAGTACCGATCAGCGGTTTCTTTTTGGTCCTCTATGCCGTGATAGGATTGGTTGAAAGGATAGTAGCGCTGCTTAAAAATGAACCCATTCCACAACAACAATCTCCGCACGTAGAAAAATGTATTGATTAATAGAAAAGGTTGAAAAATTAAAATTTAAGAGGATGTCCTAATGGAATTTCCCATATTGGTGTTGGTAGTAAGTTTTATTGTATTGGTTCTTTTGAATGTGCCTGTGGCATTCTGTATAGGCATTTCAACTGTTTTGGCGATATTGGCTATAGGCGGATTGCCTGCGTTTGTTACCGTGGCTCACAATATAGCCACGGGCATAGACAGTTTTTCGCTTTTGGCTATACCATTTTTTATTTTGTCGGGACTGTTGATGGGGCATGGCGGCATTGCACGGCGACTTATTGCTTTTGCAAATGTTTTGGTCGGGCGCTTTCGGGGCGGTTTGGCTTTTGTAAATGTTTTGACATGTATGTTTTTCGGAGCAATATCCGGTTCTGCGGGAGCTGCTATATCCGCGGTGGGCGGATTTATGGTGCCGCTGATGAACAAGATGGGCTATCACAGGGATTTCAATGCTTCCGTAACAATAACCGCCGCGACAACAGGATTATTAATCCCGCCCAGCAACATCATGATTGTCTATTCTCTTGCAACAGGAGGCGTGGTTTCTATTGCAGCGATGTTTTTGGCAGGGTATCTTCCGGGTATTTTGATGGGGCTTGGATTGATGGTTGTAAGCGGTGTGATATCGGTCAGAAATAATTACGGTAAAGGAGAAACCTTTAATTTCAAGGAAGGATTTTTATGTTTTCTCCATGCAATTCCTCCTCTGTTGTTGATATTTATCGTAATAGGCGGAATACTTATGGGGTGGTTTACCCCGACGGAGGCTTCGGCGGTTGCGGTTCTCTACTCGTTATTATTAGCTGTGATTGTGTACCGTGAAGTAAAAATAAAAGATTTGCCTAAAATTCTCCTGCAATGCGGCGTTACCACATCGGTTGTATTTTTGCTCATAGGAACAAGCATGGCAATGTCATGGGTTTTGGCATCGCAGAGTGTCCCTCAAAATATAAGCGCAAGCCTGTTGAGCCTTACAAATAATAAAATTCTCATTTTGCTTATGATTAATGCTATTTTACTTATAGTCGGAACATTTATGGATATGACTCCTGCCATTCTTATATTCACTCCTATCTTTTTGCCGATTGTCGTGAGATTAGGCGTGCATCCGCTGCATTTCGGCATAATTATGATTATGAATTTATGCATAGGGCTGTGCACTCCGCCGGTGGGGACATGTCTTTTCTTGGGTTGCGGTATAGCTAACACAACAGTAACTAAAGTGATTCGTTATATTGTGCCGTTTTTTATTTCCATGATAATTACACTTTTAATTTGCACTTTTGTCCCGGAAATATCAATGTGGCTTCCGGCAAAATTTGGGCTTGTTAAATGATAGGAAACACATTCATTCAGATGTATCTTTCTAAACTATTCGGGAAGCACATGCAGTTAGCAAGTTCCAATAAAATTAACCTAATAATTTTATTTTGCATTTCTATTTTAACTCTTTCTTCTTGCGCGCAGTGCGAGGAGCAACGTGAAATTTTGTCTATTGACAGTCAACATTATGTAGATACCGTTTATAGTGAAGGAAGTTTTCAACTTGTAAAGAGGAATTACCTTGCAGTTATTTATGTTGGTTCAGGCGACTATCCCGGTGTTACCCGCGCTGTCCGAAACCTGCAGTCGGATATACATCGTGTAACAGGCCGTACTCCTCTAATTATACGGAGAAAAAACAAACTTAGGAAAAATGTCGTAATCATAGGCACGATAGGAAAAAACCGGATAATTGATAAATTGATCCGTAACGGCAAAATTAACGTGGAGCAAATTGCGGGAAAATGGGAATCGTTTCTCATTCAGGTTGTTCCGAACCCATTGCCTGGAGTTAAGAATGCTCTTGTTATTGCCGGCAGTGATAAACGGGGGACAATTTACGGCATCTACGACCTTTCCGAGCAGATTGGGGTATCACCCTGGTACTGGTGGGCGGATGTGCCGGTAGAGCATGAGGACAATCTTTACATAAAGGCCGGAAGATATGTTCAGGGACCGCCGGCTGTTAAATATCGCGGCATCTTTCTAAACGATGAATGGCCGTCATTAGGTGGCTGGGTCGTGGAAAAATTCGGGGGCTTCAACCATGAATTCTATGTCAAGGTTTTTGAACTCCTGCTTCGGTTAAAGGGCAACTTCCTTTGGCCTGCGATGTGGAGCAGTGCATTTAGCGACGACGACCCCCTCAACCCGAAGCTTGCCGATGAATATGGAATTGTAATGAGCACTTCTCATCATGAACCGATGATTAGGGCACATAGAGAATGGAAACGATATGGAGAAGGCCCGTGGGATTATTCTAAAAACGAAGAGGTCCTTCGCGAGTTCTGGACTAAGGGTATCGAACGCAACAAAGATTACGAGAACATAATCACCCTTGCTATGCGCGGCGACGGTGATATCGGTATGAGCGAAGATACGAATATATCACTGCTTGAAAAAATCGTGGTCGACCAGCGTAAAATTATCGGCGATGTTACCGGCAAGGATGTAGCAACTATCCCGCAGGTATGGGCTTTATATAAAGAGGTGCAGGAATATTATGATAAGGGTATGCGTGTGCCTGATGATGTTACTTTGTTATTGTGCGACGACAACTGGGGAAATATCCGAATGCTTCCCAAGCCGGGTGACCCGCCCCGGTCTGGCGGCTATGGTATATATTATCATTACGATTTCCATGGCGGACCCCGCTCATACGAATGGCTCAATACCAGCCCCATACAAAAAACATGGGAGCAGATGCATCTGGCTTATCGTTACGGAGCAGATAAAATCTGGATTGTGAACGTCGGCGACCTTAAACCGATGGAGTTTCCAATCTCTTTCTTTCTGGATTATGCATTGAATCCCGACGAATGGCCTGCTGAACGTCTGCCGGAATATACACGATTGTGGGCTCAGCAGCAGTTTGGCTCGAAGTATGCTGCAGATATCGCAGACATCCTCACCAAATACACAAAATATAACGGCCGCCGCAAACCCGCTATGTTGGAGCCTGACACCTACAGTTTGGTAAATTACCGCGAGGCAGAAACAGTTGTGGCCGATTACAATAAACTCTTGGAACAGGCAGAGCAGATTAATAAAGCTCTTCCTGCCGAATACAAGGACGCCTTTTTTCAGCTTGTGCTGCATCCCGTTTCGGCATGTGCCAATCTAAATGAACTTTATGTGACCCTTGGAAAGAACCACCTCTATGCAAAACAGGGACGCGCTGCGACTAATGATTTGGCGCAGAAAGTCATAGAGTTATTTGCGAAAGATTCTGAAATCACCGAACATTATCACAAACTTGCAGACGGGAAATGGAACCATATAATGGGTGCAACGCATATTGGCTTTACATCCTGGAATCCTCCCCCCAAAAATAATATGCCCGAAGTCAACAATATCGAAGTTCCCAGTACTGCGGATATGGGTGTGGCGATTGAAGGTTCGCAGCAGGTTTGGCCCGGTGCTTCAAAGCAGCCGGTTCTGCCGGAGATGAACGTTTTCGACCGGAAGGATAAGTACATCGAGGTGTTTAATCGTGGACAAGAACCGTTTGAATTCAAGGCGAAATCGAGCGAACCCTGGATTAAGCTGAGCAAAACACAAGGCACGGTTGACAAGGAGTTGCGCATTTTGGTTAGTGCCGAATGGGGCAGTGTGCCTATGGGCAATAAGAGCGGTTCTGTTGTTATTACCGGCCCTGACGGAAAAGAAGTGAGCGTTAAAGTCAATGCATTCAATCCCGGAACACCGACAAGAAATTCTTTAAAGGGTTTCGTTGAGAGCAACGGTTATGTTTCCATCGAGGCTGAACATTATACCCATACGGTCAATGCCGAGCCGGTTGAATGGCTCACGATTCCGGATTTAGGTCGAACACTTTCAGGCGTGACTCCTGTCCCGGTGACGGCAAAAAGTCAAACACCGCAGGGCGATAGCTCACGACTGGAATACACTATTAATTTTTTTACTAACGGTGAAGTAAAAGTTAATGCGTATATGTCACCTGTTCAAAATTTTAACAAAACACAGGGACTGCGTTACGGGATTTCGTTTGATGACGAACTGCCTCAAATTATCAACATTCACGAAAACAATACCGTGCCTGACTGGAAATATGCTTGGTGGTGGAGTCAGATGGTAAGTGATAGTATTAAAATAGCGGTTTCGAACCATAAAATCAAAGAGCCGGGTGAACATGTCCTGAAATTCTGGTTCGTTGACCCGGGCATAGTTTTGCAGAAAATTGTAATTGAAACAGGTGATGTAGACCTGAGTTATTTAGGCCCTCCCGAAAGTTTCTGTCAAAAATGAAGCTCCACGGCCTTACAGCCGTGGTGTCTTTGCTTTTGGGTTTTTCCCGTGGAGCGAAACCCCGCACCGTCCTGCCATTGTATCTTTGGCGGGCTGGTGCGCGGGTAAAATATTCTTTGGCGCAATGGGTAGTATATGTTGTAATGTTTTTCCCCATGTCATAGTATTTTCCTCATATCTTTGATAAAATAAACCAAAAGCTTTTTTGTTCCGACTTCCAAAGGAGCGTCGGAACTTATAAAGTAAAAAATGGAACTTAAAAGTTTAAAAATTTTTGGTTTTAAATCGTTCCCCGACGAAACTAAATTTCAGTTCGAACCGGGCGTTACCGCGATAGTCGGCCCCAACGGTTGCGGGAAAAGCAATGTAGTCGATGCAATTCGCTGGACTTTGGGCGAACAAAGCATCCATTCCCTGCGCGCGGGACAAACTGAACAGCTTATCTTTAACGGTAGCCAAACACGCAAGCCGCTCGGCATGGCTGAAGTCTCGTTGACATTCTCCAATCCCAGTCATTACGCTCCTCCTTCTTTAAGCGGCAGCAACGGCGTTGAACTCACGTTTTCGGAAATTACCATTACCAGAAGAGTTTTCCGCTCGGGCGAAAGCGAATATTTTATCAATAAGGCGCCCTGCCGTTTGAAAGATATATTAGAAGTCTTTATGGACACGGGGCTTGGCGTAAACGCTTATTCGGTCATAAGCCAGGACCAAGTGGACATGATTCTCAATTCCAAGCCCGAAGAGCGAAGACATATTTTCGAAGAAGCCGCAGGTATAACGAAATACAGCAAACGGAAAAACGAAGCTTTGCACAAGTTGGAACTCACCAAACAAAATTTACTGCGAATTCAGGACATAATCGCCGAACTGGAACGTCAGGGCAATGCGCTGAAAAGGCAGGCTTTCAAAGCCAAACGTTATCAGGGCATAAAAGAAGAATTACAAAATCTTCAGGTGACGGACGCTTTTTATCAATATAAAACTTTTCAGAAAGAAAAAGGCAAAGTAGATTCGGCTATAGAAAACTCCAGCAAAGAAAAAAGTGGTATAGACGTCGTTTTCAAAAAGGAAGAGGATACTTTTAAAAATTTGCAGAAAGAATTGGGAAAAATCGAAACGGAGTTGGAAGAGAAAAGGGAAGAACAACTGCGTTTATTGTCAGAAATAGAAAGAGGCAATTCCACAATTGTCGTCAATGAGGAGAGAATCAAAAATTTAACCGCTAAATTGCAGGAAGAGAGCGTTGAGAAAAGAAAATTGGACGAAGAACTTGCTAATGTTTCACGACGGATAGAAACGCATACGAAGACTTTGAAAGACGCGCAAAAAGAAGAAGAGGAGTTAAGCGCACAAACACAGGAAATCTTCAAAAAAATCTCCGAATTATCCGATACCGAAAAAACAAACGAACAACAACTCGAAGACAAAAATTCACAGTTGATAGAGTTATTATCCGAACGAGCACGCCTCAAAAATGCTTTGGAGAATTCGAAGGCGAACATCCATAATCTTGAAGTGGCATTGAAGAAACTATCCGACGAAAAAGAAGGCATGTCTTCCCGGAAACTTTCTTTGCAAAATGAACTTGATTCTAAAAAACGAGAACTGGAAAACAGAAAAAAAGAAGCTAAAGAAACAGAAGCTCAAATTAAACTCCTCGAAAAAAACGCAGTTAAAATAGAAGAAGCGTTAAGAAGCGTTGAAGATAACCTGCTTGCGGTTAAATCCTCTTTGCATATGAAAAGGACGCATCTTGACGCGCTGATGGAAATGCATTCCAAAGAAGAAGGAGTGCAAAGTTCCGTCAAATTTATCATGGACTCCGAAGAGAAATCGCATGCTTACGGTTTGGTGTTCAACACTCTGCAGGCGCCGGAAGAACTGCAAAAAGCTATCGAGATAGCGTTGATGGATAACATCCATGGTCTGATAGTAAAAGACAACGATGCGGCTGCCAGACTTATAAAATTATTGAAAGAAAAAGAGAGAGGAAGAGCCACTTTCTTTCCCGTTGAGAATATAAAAAGAACCAGGGCTGTCGTCAACTCAAAATATGAATTCGCGATAGACAAGGTAAAATTCCCGCAGGAGTTTGAAGGCATATTCAATTATCTTCTCGACAAAGTTGTCATCGCCAAGGATTGGGAAGAGGCGATGAGGTTATATTATTCTTTGTCCGAAGATTACAAGATAGTAACCCGCGACGGGGACCTATTGCATCCGGGCGGGTTCATACAGGGTGGTTCCAGAAACCAGATGCGCGCTTTACTCGGTAGAAAAGAAAGAATAAATAAGATGCAAAAAGATGTAGGTTCTATCGAGGAAAAGTTAAAGGCAGTAGAAAAAGAAAAAACCAAAGAACTGGGCAAACTGCGAAAAATACAGCAGGATTTGCAGGAAGAAGGGAAAATTCTGGCAGGTAGAAACGGGAACATAGCGGATTTAGAAAAAGAGAGCGGTTCTATTTCGGAAAAACTAAACGAGTTGGGGAAAAGAGATAAGTTTTTGTTAGACGAGCAAAAAAATCTTGAGCAGGAAAGACAAAAAGCAGAAGAGAAACATAAACAGTTGGAAGAAGAACTGGAAAGGATGCAGATAAAGATAAGCGAACATAGTTCGCAGATAAGCTCTATAAAAGGAACTTTTGAGTCTCTGGACGAAGAAGAGAAAAAAACAAAAGAAATTTATGAGGAAAAGAGAATAAAACTATTTACCCTGAAACAGTCCCGCCAAAACGCGGAAGGGGCTCTTAAAGATTTGCAGGATAAGAAAGAAGTGTTGCGGGAAGAAATTCCGAACTTGAGCGCTGAAGCCGAAGAGGTTAACAAGAAAATAGAGTCTTTAAAAAAGGACACGGAAGAAAGCAGTACCAAACTCATAGAACAAAAACAACAAATAGAATCCCTGAAACAGAACTTGGAAGAGCTGAAAGATAAAAGGGTCATTACAGGCGAACAAAGTAAAGATAAAGAGACTTTCATAAGAGAAAAAAGTTCCGAACTGGAAAACAGAAAAAACGCTTTACAGTCGTTAGAAATAGAAAAAACCAAAATTGAAACGGGAATCAAAGATTTAAAAGAAAATATTTTTTCCAACTACGCGGTATCGCTGGATAATTTCACTCCTCCCGAAACCGAAACGGTCCAAGAGCATATAAAAGAAAGAATAGAAGATTCAAAAGATAAACTTACAAGCATGGGAAACGTAAATCTTGCCGCAATAGAAGAGGAAGAAGAACTTAACGAAAGATATAACTTTTACTTATCTCAACAGAAAGATTTGCTGGACTCGGAGCAATCCCTGCGAGATACTATAAACCAAATAAATTCCACCGCTCGCAGTTTATTTAGAGATACCCTCAACAAAGTGAACAAAGAGTTCAGAAGCGTCTTTATAAACCTTTTCCAAGGCGGCGAAGCTGATTTGAAACTCGTGGGCTCGCAGGACGTTCTGGAAGCGGGAGTGGACATTATTGTCTCACCCCCCGGCAAAAAACTCTCCTCCATTAGTTTGATGTCGGGAGGGGAAAGAGCATTAACTTCAATCGCTTTGCTTTTTGCGCTTTTTAAAGTAAAACCTTCTCCGTTTTGCATCCTCGACGAAATAGATGCGCCCTTGGATGATACTAACATCGGCAGATTCACGAATTTTTTGAAAGATTTAGCAAATAACACGCAGTTTATAATAATTTCCCACAACAAGAATACATTATCCATCTCGGAAGTCTTATATGGCATAACGATGGAGGAACCAGGGGTTTCCAGGGTGGTGTCCGTGAAATTTACTTCGGGCAAAAAAGACGCAAAAAAAACAAATAAATCCGAACCTTCTGCAGATGCGGCGGTTGCCGAATCCTCTGATAAACCCGTTTCTCAAACGGCAAAATAACTCTGAAAATGTTTTTCAAAAAGAAAACATCAGGTTCTTTAAAGAATCCTTCCAATAGGATGCGAGTAGGGCTTTTAAAAACCCGCACTTCAATTCTGGAAAAGCTTTCCGGGCTGTTCAAAGAACAAGTAGAAGGAGAAAGTTTATGGGATAAAATGGAAAGAATTCTTATTGAAGCCGATATGGGAGTAAAACTGGCTTGCGAAGTTTTGGAAAATTTAAAAACACACACTAAAAGAACAGCCGACAAAAACGAAATACTGCAAAATTTGGAAAAAGAGATTTTAAAAAATTTTCTTCCCACAACCAGAGATTTGAATGTTTGCGATACGCCCCCTTCAATTGTTCTCGTTTTGGGCGTGAACGGAGTGGGCAAAACCCTTACCACGGGAAAATTGGCTTATAAATTAAAAAACGAAGGTAAGAAAATTATCTTGGGCGCTGGTGATACATTCCGCGCCGCAGCTATCGAACAACTCGGTATTTTGGGAAACAAAGTCGGCATAGATGTAATAAAACACAGCCACGGCGCAGATGCGGCGGCTGTATGTTATGACGCTATGGAAGCGGCAAAAGCAAGAGGGGCGGATTTTTTGATTATAGACACTGCCGGCAGGTCTCATGTAGATAAAAACCTTATGGAAAGTTTGAAGAAAATCAAAAGAGTGCTTGATAACCGTATGCCTGGCGCGTTGAAAGAAATTCTTCTTGTTTTGGACGCAACTACCGGACAGAATGCTCTTTCTCAAGCCAAAGTTTTTATAGATGAGCTTGGCGTTACAGGCATTGTTATGACAAAATTAGACGGAACAGCAAAAGGCGGTATAATAGCTGTGATAGAAAAAGAATTGAGCGTCCCGGTAAAATTTATCGGGGCAGGGGAAAACATGGAGGATTTCGAAATTTTCGACCCGAAAGTTTTTGTATCTTCGATGTTTGAAGAATAAAAGAATGGGATGCTTGATGCTAGATACTAGTAAAAGCAAACAACAAAATTTTATTAATGAGAATCAAAGAGTTTTAATTAATATTATGGCGATGAAATACCAGTCATTAAGAGGAACAAAGGATATTCTTCCCGAAGACATAGGTTTGTGGCAATATGTGGAAGGAAAAGTTTCCGAAATATTCAAGAATTTCGGTTATCGGGAAATAAGGACTCCGATTTTCGAAATGACGGAGCTCTTCGTAAGAAGCATCGGTTCTGCAACCGATATCGTAAATAAGGAAATGTACACTTTCCCCGATAGAAAAGGCAGAAGTTTAACACTCCGTCCCGAAGGGACCGCGCCTGTTGTAAGAGCGTACCTGCAAAACCAACTTTATCAAAAAGACGAAATTTTGAAACTTTATTACAAGGGACCTTTTTTCAGATACGAAAGGCCGCAGGCAGGCAGGGAACGCCAATTTCATCAGTTCGGCGTGGAAGTATTGGGCGCATCAAGTGCCGCAATAGACGCTGAAATTATTTATCTGGGGTATTTCATCCTGAAAAGTTTAGGAGTGGATAATTTCGAGCTTTTATTGGGAAGCGTTGGATGTTCCGATTGCAGGCCGGAATATGAAAAATTAATCGTTTCCACATTGAAAGACGACAACTCAAAACTTTGCGAAGATTGCCAAAAAAGATATAAGACAAATCCTTTGAGAATGCTTGATTGCAAAAACGAAAACTGCAAAAAATATTTGAAAAAGATTCCTCCGTTTTCGAAATCTCTTTGCGATGAGTGCAAAAAATACTTGAACGAAACGGAAGAAAACCTAAAACTTTTGAAAGTTCCTTATACTATCAGCCCGCATCTTGTAAGAGGATTGGATTATTACACCCGCACCACTTTCGAGTTTGTATATTCGGGTCTTGGAGCGCAGTCCACCGTAATCGGAGGCGGAAGATATGACAAACTGGTAGAAGAATTCGGCGGGCCGTCGGTTCCCGCTTGCGGATTTGCCGGCGGTATGGAACGTTTGATTTCGGTTTTGCAAAACGAAAAAAAGATACCGTCTGTTTCGGAAGGTTTGGACGTTTTTATAATTCCAATAAGCGATAATTGTTTCAAAACGGCGTTTAAACTATTGCAGGGAATAAGACGCGAGGGCATATCCGCAGATATGGATTATAGAAACGGCAGTTTAAAATCGCAGTTTAGAAAAGCCGATAAATTAAAAACTTGTTACGTTATTGTTATCGGGGAAGACGAAATTAAAAAAGATATAGTGAAATTGAAAGACATGAAAACCGGTAGTGAAGAAAATATAAAAATTAAGGATATAATTAGTGAATTGAAGCGTAAAATAAAAATTTAATGTAGTGGCTCGCCTCGCTGCGAAGCGGGCAAAGCTTGCTTTGCCGTTATCTTTCCCGAGCAAGCTCGCTCACTACAATACAATAGGGAAAGGGATGAGTATAGTTTTGTAGCCGTTGTAGTTGCCCATTTATGGGCTTTTAAATAAATGTCCCAAAAACAGAGCCGATGAATCGGCAACTACAATGTCAAAATGTAGTGGCAAAGTTTACTTTGCTATCTGTCTTTGCCGAGTAAACTCGGCCACTACAAATTAAAGGAAAAATTTTAATCATGACAAATATAGAAAGTTTAGGCGGATGGAAAAGGACGCATTATTGTTGCTTACGCTCCATAGCTTCGTCCGACGCCATAGGGCTATGTCCGACGGCGTCAGCGACGGAGCGCGGTGAAGTTTCAAACGCAGAAATAGGCGATACTGTTACCTTGATGGGTTGGGTTAGAACAAGCCGAGACCATGGCGGAGTAATTTTCGTTGACCTGTGGGATAAAACGGGTATTGTACAAATAGTATTTAGCCCACAGACGAGTGCTGAAATACACGCTAGAGGCGAAAGTTTAAAAAGCGAATTTGTTATTGCCATAAGGGGTGATGTCAGACCGCGTCCTCAAGGCACAGTAAATACAGCTCTTCCCACGGGAAAACTGGAAGTTGTTGTTGATGAAATGAAAGTTTTAAACGAATCGGAAACACCTCCTTTTGAACTTGATGCCGAGCAAATCGGCGAAGAAGTCCGGCTTAAATACAGATATATTGATTTAAGAAGAGATAAGATGCAGAAAAATCTCTTATTAAGGCACAAAGCCACCCAAGAAACCCGAA
>CAZNJA010000030.1:0-16221 GCA_964573245.1 uncultured bacterium | reverse complement strand
GCCGATTTTTGTGGAGGGAGGGATGTGACCCTATTCTTTTAATAAACTCTTCTCAATCTTGGTATTTAATGATCCCTATGAATAACTTTCTTATAAGAATTAGTATTCCCAAAGTGCTTCCATACAATAAAATAAATATTACATCAACATTTTTAATTACACTATCCCAGACATACAGATCTCCAATGTATGGCTTAAAAATTATTCTCGAAATGTGATAGCATGCCCAAGGACTTGCCGAAAAAACGATAATAATTAGAACATTAAGAAAGTCTAAAACTAAAGAGTGGGATGAAATGTTACTAGAAAATTTTAGTGAAAAGATAAAAGCTAAGGCAGAAAGGAAGAATGTTAAGCAAACAATGCCAGCTCTTGGAAGAAAATTGAGCATGCCCTCGTGAAGTATAATTTTCACTCCTGATGGAGGAATCGACCTCAACATCACAGACCCCATAAACCCAAAACATACGCCAAACATTACTATAAACAACATCTCTATGTGTTTCGTTTCCATTTTAGTCTTCTTTATGAGATTTCACCTAACACATAATCTCTCTTTAACTAATAATTAATTATACTGCGGATGGGAGAGAAAAGAAATAATAGTATTAAGGATTAAGTTAAAAATTATATAAAAGGGATTGACAAGGAGAGGAATGTTTGAATTATCGGAAGATTTTTTGAAGGAACCAGTATAAGTTATTGCCCCATTCCGTCGCGTCGTGGCCGTTTGAATCCACATTCCAGACATGCGGAACGCCATTATCTTTCAGATAAACATGCACACCTTGACTAATATTGATAAGGTTGTCCTTTCTGCCGCAGGCAAGCCAAAGAAGCTTCAGCTTTTTTGCAGCAAGAGCCGGGTCTGGGACAAGTTCTGCCGGCGGTTTGGTGTTTGGCGCCGAGGAAAAACCGCCTATCCAGGCAAACATATCAAGATTCGCCAGCCCGAAGTTCAGCGACTGCCCGCCTCCCATTGAAAGCCCTGCAAGAGCGCGGTTTTCCCGGTTGGTGTAGGTGCTGTAGCGCGCCTGTATCGCAGGGATAACATCATCCAGTAGGTCGCGCTCGAAAACCGCGAATGCGGGAGCGGATGCAAAAACATCTCCTTCGGCGCGGTCGTTCTTTTGCGCCCTGCCGTTAGGCATCACAATTATCATCGGCACGGACTTTCCGTCGGCTATCAGGTTGTCGAGAATGATGCTTGGTTTGCAGAATCGTTCCCACTCGGTCTCATCACCGCCGATGCCGTGTAGTAAATAGAGGACAGGATACTTTTTTTCTTTGGAGTAACCAGGCGGCGTGTAGACCTGCATCTTGCGTCTGGTTCCAACGGTCTTTGAATCGTATTCAATCATCTCCAGTTTGCCATGGGGAATATCGCCGCGTTTTTGGTTGAAACCTCCAGGCGGGTCGGCAAATACCTGTTTGTCATCCGGGCCAAGCACGATGGGACGGTTGAACGCAGTCTGAACCTCTGATGGCAATCCATCCTGAGATTTATTGTCATCATCCCCCGCCGAGATGTTAGTCACAGATAAAGCGAAAAGTCCTATTAAACCAAAGAGTAGCATTTTTATCGTAACTTTCATTTAATGGATAGTTTATTGAATTCAGTAAATATACCAAACCAAAATTATATGTCAAATATAGCAGGATTAGGGATTAAGTTTGAAACTTAAAACTGTAGTTATAAAAGGGATTTTCCAGTGCTTGCCCGTTTACCCGCCAATCATTTTGGAGGGCCGATTTTTGTGGCGGGAGGAAGAGGGGTTAAAGGGACAAGACCTGACGCTGTTTGATCTATTTATTAATCAAAATCAAATCTAATACATCTTCTATATCAGAGCTTGTTAACTCCTGTATACTCACTCTAAAACTACTTTTAGTCGAATTAATATCTAAAATTGTTATTTCGTATTTTTTTCCTAAATAATTAAACTCCCATGATTTTCCTGAAGATACATTTTTAATATAATCTATTTTTGGTTCTAGAAGACTTGGAAAATAAAGTGCAATATTTGCAGTATTATCTGATTTAATCTCTGTAACTTTTAACATAGCACCTGTCACTGGGTCTTGAAATTCTTCTTCCTTAATCTCATTAGAATAATGAAAATAAGGGGGAAAAGAACTTATTAAGTTATCTACATTTAATATATTAGGCGAATTGTAACTTGTTAAGCTATCTATATTTAATTCCCCAGGCAAAAAATAATCTGAGGAAATGGGGAATTCATTAGTTCTAGTATATAAAAACTCTTTCTTTAATAGAGTCTCTTCTTTAATTTCCCAAACTTTTTGCAATTCCTTTAAAGCGCTTTGAAGCCCTGCATTACTATCTATTAAATTATTTATTTGATCATTTTTATCTTTAATTATCACAAATTGTTTTAAAAAAACCCAACATACAGGAAGGATAATTATAATAATTACAAAAATACAAACTACTTTTCTTCGTTTCCAAAGGTCAAAAAAGTCATCAATAGCAGTTTCTGTTTTTTTTACTACAGATTTATCTGTATTCATTTTTTCCTCAGACTAACTATTGATTATACGGAAATTTTTCGTTTTCATATTAAATCTCATTATATTCCCCCAACTGTGAATTGGCAACTGAGTTTTCAAATTAAGGGCGACGGGGAAACGTTAAGAAAATCTTAACAATTATATTATGTATTAAATAGAAAGAGCGGTTTTAAAACCGCTCTTTCTATTTTTTAGGCCTATTTACTGTTGCACACAGGGTTGAACTTTTCTATCTCCTCTTTTTCAACTTTATCCCTCTCTGTTTGCGAACTAATTTTAATGAACCTAAAATAGCATGTATAATTATGTAAATATTTTTTTATACACTCATTAGGTTCTGATGGGGCAAGATGCGCTTTAAGCCTATCATGTAGGTTATCACTCTGTCCTACATAAAATACATAGTACTTATTCTCGCTTGCATAGATAAGTCTATATACACCTCCACTTTCTGGAGCATATTTATCTACATTACTCTCGGTATATAAATATCTCTCTGACCATTCAGCCATTCCAATTCACCTCCTTTTTTATAATATAGAATCAAATCTTCATTTTTTATACTCGGGGAAATAGTCAGCAAGATTTTTGCCGTTATAAGAAACATCCGCTATCAATCTGCCCCAATCATCTATGGTCTGGACATTTTGGATTTCTATCTTCTCATTCAGAATTAGATTCGAAAGTTTCAGTTTTGCTTCCTCGTATCCCGGTTCTCCCTTTTCTGGAGTGTTGTATCCAGCAGGACGAACAATTTCTCCATTCTTGCCATCCCAATTCCAACCTTCTCTAACTTTAAAAGTGTCACCATCTACCACTTCACTAACTACAAATTCTGACATTTCTTGTTCCTCCATTTTGAATTTTTATAGACAATAAACCTTTTACATACGATATCTAAGTAAATCCACTCATGCTAACCTCCTTTCAACAATCTCTTGCATTTAACCAATCTTTGAGATACAATAAAAAAAGGGATTGAGTTAGATACATGCCGTGTCAACTCTTTATTTTTCCCTATGCTACGGTTCGCGCCGTAGCATTTTCTTTTTTTATCTCAATTTATCGCTCCTCTATATTTTTCAAATCTAAAATAATCATCTTTTGTTCTTCAACCCATTGAGGATCATATACAACGGTCTTATCGCAACTTATCTCGTAATAATCCAAAAAAGACTTTGCAGATACAGCTACATCTAATTCTCTTTTGTATAATTTTATTATGCCATTCTCATTATCGTCATTTGTCAATTGTATACCAACCTTACTATTTTCCTTATCAAAGTATAATATTACATATTCATAATCATCCAATTTAAACTTTCTTCTTGATCCATTATTAAAACCCATCTGCCCACCCTTTCTAATCGAAACTTTCGGCTGAAACGTCTTTCCTGCCTTTGTAAATCTTTCAAATGACATTTTCATCTCCTTTTTAAATCATGAAAATTATATATCAATTTTCTATGAATAAATATACTCTATATTATATCATATCTTAATATCATAAGAATTGTCAATACAATAATATTTACAATCCTTTACATTGTAAATGGTGTAATACGTTGTAATAATACATTTTATACATTTAATTCAAACTCCCACACGAATTATACGCCTTCAGAAAGTAATGTCAATAGCTTCTTAAAGTTTTTGCGGGGAAAATTTTCCGTATAAATAAATTAGAAATTACTTACTTATACCCCGAAAATGCTAAAATACCCCTATGCCTAACAAAAAATATGACGTAATAATCGTCGGCGCTGGTCACGCGGGATGCGAAGCGGCGCTGGCTTCCGCGCGGATGGGATGCAAAACGCTTCTTGTTACATACAACAAGGACAAAATCGCACTTTTGTCGTGCAATCCTGCTGTGGGCGGAATAGGAAAAGGGCAGCTCGTTAAAGAGGTAGATAAGAAATCATATTTGCTAAAGCAACCAAAGGATTTGGCGAAGTGGAAGTGTGAGTATTGTGGTTATAGTGAAGGATGTGATGAAAGAGTAAGGGAATGAATTAACCATTCATGGCTTTCGTAAAGCTGATATTAGTTTCTATTTCCGTCCTTATTCATCCACCAATTATTTACTATTGCGTCTATTTTCTTTAATCCTTTGCTGATATTTTCGAACCCTATTACAAGTAAATGCCTTTGCAAAAAATAACTAACTATTTCTCGATGAATTTCTTCAATACGGTTAGCATGTTCCATGTATGGTGTAAAATATATATTACTTGTTGTTAACTCGCCATATTTAATGTTTTTTGCTTCGGGATCAATGTACTTTACTCTATGTCTTGTTATGGATTTATATTCCAGCCGTTTTTCTAGAGACAATTTGTTATCAATACAAAAGAGTAGAACGTTATGTTTATTAGAAAGATAATTAATGAACTCTTGGGATAAGTGCATCCCCTCTACAATAATATGCTCCCCTCTCTTTTCACATAAAGACAATACTCCCTGTAGTACATTGGAGACTTCTTTCTTCTGTCTTTCTAAATTCTTTGGGGACATTAGATACGTAGATGTAAAAAAATAAGGTTTTTTAGGATTAAGAACATGTAAAACATTCCTTATCACATCCGTATAAATTATAAGTGGAATTTTTAATTTACATGAAACATGGGAAGCTATTAACGATTTTCCCTGAAAAGACCCTCCCCCTATAACAATTATCTTATTGGAAGGATGTTTTTCTGTTTTACACACTTTCTTCCTCACTTCGAAT
Source organism: uncultured bacterium (assembly GCA_964573245.1). GTDB lineage: Bacteria > CAIJMQ01 > CAIJMQ01 > CAIJMQ01 > CAIJMQ01 > CAZNJA01. Next base: position 10,958 of record CAZNJA010000030.1, on the reverse strand, counting down.
TTCATCAAATAATTTTACCAATATTTTATATAACTCCGAATGGCTCGGAATTTCATACCAAACATTCTCATAATCTGGCAACTTTTCTCTGTAAAATCCTAAGAATAGAGTTTCATCAATAAAATTCATTCTAAATGTATATGGAGAATCATATGTATTTATACACAGTGTTCCTAGTGAAGAATACCATTCGTGATATTCATCCTTGATACTATCGATACGTCTTCGGATACTTGCTCGGAATTTATCTATGTCTTCTCTACCCAGTTCCCTTGCTCTTTTCTCGGTATATTTTGAATTTGGATCAAGGAGTAAAACTGACGCTGCTCCACCATTCCGCAGGAAAGTTTTAATCCCTCTCTCCAGTTCTCCCGTTATGTCTTTCCCCTTAACACACATTATTTTCAGTGCTGGCTGTGTCCATTTTATAACTTTGGGGTCGCTCAGAAGCCTTTCCATTTTCTCCTTTGCGATATTATATTCACAAATACCTGTTAGATTGTTATCAGTAAGCCCTAATAATATCTTCCTCTTTATTAAACTCCACCAACGCACTTTTAAAAGTATACCTAACACCATTAAAATAATTCCACCTATGATACTAGCTATAGTTCCTGCTATCATTTCTTACCTCCTAATTACGTGGAAGAAAACTTTTGTGATTTTATCATTTTTTAACTTTATCCTGCTTTATCCATTTTTCAATTTTTCCCCAGTCTAAATATCCATTTGTCCTTATAGAACCACAAGCCATAATAATTATATTTTTACCAAACAATCTTAATAGATTAGGAACTCCCTGAGAAGAAGATTTCGTAAACACTGGTATTACATCTGGATTTACTTCATCCATAGCTCTTAAAATACTTAAGCGTTCCTTAATACTATTATCTGCAGAAAAGAAAGGATGCCCTATATGAATTACACTCATACCACTATAAATGGCCAAGAGAGCCACTGCTTTCATCGAGATGTATCTTTCTATGGATTTATAACCTACCCGATGTCCCCAAAACAACATGTCCTTATTTCTTTTTAGTACTTTATAAACAGTCGGAAATCCAGTTATCAAATAGTTCACCATTACTATCTTAATACCAATTTCGCGGAGTTCTTGATAAAGGTGGTCGTCTAAAATGTGAGATGTAACATTGGGAACATAAAGACAATGATCTGAGACTGTATTCATTGCCCTTTGGATAGATTCTGACTCCTTCAATAATTTGGATTTTTCTATGAGATAAGTTTCATCCTCCTTTAAGAAAAATCCCCCCTTGCTCGCAAATTTTTGTGCAATATTTATCTTCTCAAAGAGGGAAAGGGCAAATGATGGTTTAAACACTGTCCCAAAGTAAGGACCATTTATTCGCAGCAATTCTTGAATAGACGGTTTATTAAGGTTATCCGGAATTAGAAGACTATGGAGCTCATCTGACAGTTTAAACTCTTCCAACCGAATTTCACCAAAATCTAACAAGTTTGTCCAAAGAGAGGTTAAAATTTGTTCAAGAATACAACCATCACTAAAAAACCTATCATCAACATAAACATAAACGTTATTTCCACGAACAGTAGTAGTAACCCACCCTTCCCATTCACCTGATAGAGTAACAACTTTTTCATCAGTTTGTGAAATTATAAAAGCTAATCCTCTGTTTAGTTCTTCGCTTTGTTTCTCTACAATTTCTTTAAGCAATTTACGATTGTCTATAATTTTATATTGGAATACACTTTTATTGTTCATCAATTTAAAATCCCTCTTAAATACTTATTTATCCTAATCCAACCGTTTTTTATTCTATTTGAGGAAAGGGTAGAGAGAGAAGTTAGACGATAGGGTCGCATTCGGAGAGCCAATGGTATCAATCCATTCGTTGATATATCTACTAATAGATTTAAGTCTCTGTGCTCCAAAATATTCATTTCCATCCCAAAATCTATCAGATTTTCTAGGGAAAAAAAACTGTATTTCCACTCTGGAAAGAGAGCTGCCATAGCTACAGAGCCTAAATATACAAGTTTTCCATGAGAAAGTTTTCTGCAATTATCATCTTTACCGTTTCCACAATAGCATTCTAAAGCATACGCAATGAGATGATCCCCTCCTGCACCAATTTGGTTATCTCCCGCTACTCTCATAACTAGACATTTTTCTATAAGATTGAGAGCTAGGAGTCTCGTCCAAATAGTCTTCTTATCTTTTATAGAATATATCAGGCCAGAAATGCTCTTTTCAACATCATCTATTAAACTTTCAGGTGGAGAGGACTTTCTTATAGAATAGTAATCCCACAATGAATAATATAGTCCGATGGCTTCTCCCACACCTCGCAAATGCAAGATATCATCAACATCTTCAAAAAGGGCAAAGTCTATTAAAATTCTAGATGGGTATAAACTTTCTCTTGAGGGTATTTCAACTTTCTTAAAGGAGGGAGAACTTCTATTGGTTCCAAATGAATCATTACTCAAGGGAACAGGTGCAGTTACGAGTTGCTGTTGTTTCCCTGATTTTGTGTTTAATAGAAACTCTTTAGCGATATTATGCTCTTGAGCTCCACCGATTGAGAGGACACAATCTAAATCTTCTCGAAAACTGCTGGCAAGTCTACGATTAGGGGGGACTGCCACCTGCCCTTCAATTATTGGAGAAAGAACTACAGCATAATTTATAGAATCTTTGCCCCAATTTTGTAAAAGCGAAAAGGCAATATTTTCCCCCATACTTATCAAGGTAGTTCCATACTCATCATCCCAAACGGCTTCATTCCTGCATCGTAGAGATTGTGTAAGATTGAAAATTAACTTAAAGGAAATAAAGTCTTCTATCAAGGGCTCTTCGCTTTTGACATTCATCCTTCTATTTATCGTCTTCAGTGAAATGTTGAGGATCTTCTATCGGTGTATTTCTTGGTTGGCATCTATCAGCTCTCATATATTGTTTTGTACACATCCAAGGCATCAGTATGTGCTTTTTTGCCGATTGTAATCCCTTATAATGAATTGTTGCGGTTGCTCCTTTTTCATAAAAGAAAGTTGCTCTTCGGACAGATTTAGCACCAAGTTTTTTGAAGTATTCACAATAGAACTTCATTGTGTTTCCACTGTGAACTTCTCCAGATACAAGCAATACCCTCGTTAGAAATTTTTGGGGTATATCTACGGCAAAAATCATATCATCACACCTATCCCCCCCTTCCCATGTATATTCTCTATCTATGACAATCAAGGGACGATGACCAAGACAGCCCGAGATTAAGGCACCGATAATTGCTCCCCCTCGACCAATCCCAACAATTAAAGTAGGAGAAAAATTATCTGCAATCATTTCTCCTGCCATTCTCTTTGCAGCTTTTTCAGCAAACTTCCAGCCTAATCTTCGCATGGGAACCAGTTTTTCCCAAAAATACCACAGTGCGGAAATTGCACCTATTAATCCTAAAACAAGACTGATAATCCCTATCATTTTTTATCTAAGTACAAAAAAATTTAAATTGTCCTACTTTGAGAGAATTCCTTTTCCAAAAATATTTTTCACTGTACCATAAGATTGTTATTATTCCACATCTTTTGTACATTATCAAAAACCTAACATCAAAATTTCTTCCACTCTATCCTTTCCAGAATAGGTTTGATTATCATACAGTCCTCATTGTTTTTCAACTAACCGATACGGGCTTCGTTACCGTTACCCTTTCCGAAAATGCTAAAATACCCCCTTAAATTTTCAATTAAGTGAAAATTCGGTTATCGTAAAGATAAAAACGGTTTGCGGTTTTCGCGATAACCGAACACCCCTGTCCCCCTGTTTCATTTCGAAGAAATGTAGGGGGAGAACACCGTTAGTTTCTTGAACGAACTATGCGGACAGCTTACCTCAATAATGATAAAATACTCCCTATGAAAAATAGAAAATCCGCCATTCCCAAAATGGCGAGATCTCGTTCCGATATTACATCGGAACGGACTTACGACGTCATCGTCATCGGCGCTGGTCACGCGGGATGCGAAGCGGCGCTGGCATCTGCTCGGATGGGATGCAAAACGCTTCTTGTTACATACAACAAGGACAAAATCGCACTTTTGTCGTGCAATCCTGCGGTGGGCGGAATAGGCAAAGGACAACTCGTTAAGGAAATTGACGCGCTTGGCGGTGAGATGGGCAAAGCAACCGACGCCACAGGCATACATTTTAAAATATTAAATACTTCAAAAGGTCCTGCTGTTTGGAGTTCCAGAGCGCAGGTGGACAGAGAAAAATATTCCCTTTATATGCAGAAGGTTATAGGGAAACAAAAACCCGCCACTACTAATCGGCGGGCAGGGAACCTGGAAATACTTGAAGCGGAAGTTACGGGACTAATAATAAAGAATAATATTGTAAAAGGTATTAAAACCAACAAGGGAGAAATACAGGCCAAGACAGTTGTAATGACACCAGGCACATTCTTGAACGGATTAATGCACACGGGTATGAAAAGCTCACCCGGCGGAAGGGTTGAGGAGCCCCAAACCACGGGCGGACTATCCAAATCTTTAAAAAAGGCGGGCTTTAAACTTCTGCGGTTCAGCACCTGCACAAGCGCGCGGCTGGACGGAAAGACAATTAATTTTTCAAGGATGCAGGTTCAGGACGGGGATAAACCGCCTGTTCCGTTTTCTCTTTCTACGGAAAAGCTTAATCTTAAGCAGATGCCTTGCTACCTTACTTACACTACCAAGAAGACGCACAGGATTATCAGCGATAATTTGAAATCATCGGCCTTATTCGGCGGAAAGATTGACGGGCCAAGCGTGCGGTATTGTCCGTCTATCGAGGAAAAAATAATCAGGTTCCCCCAGCATCCGCGCCATCAGATATTTTTGGAGCCGGAGGGGACGGATACGGATGAATATTATCCTAACGGGTTTTTTACTAATATGGCTGAGGACATGCAGGAGAAATTTATTCATTCCGTGCCGGGACTTGAAAAGGTTAAGATTAACCGGTTCGGTTACGGAATAGAATATGACATTGTTGATTCAATGCAACTTTTTCCCACACTTGAGACAAAGTTAGTTAAAAATTTGTATCTGGCGGGACAGATTAACGGGACTACGGGATATGAAGAAGCAGGCGCGCAGGGGCTTATTGCGGGGATTAATGCATCTTTGAAAGTAAAAGGAAGACCGCCACTAGTTTTGGACCGCTCGACAAGTTATATCGGTGTTTTGCTCGATGATTTGATAACAAAGGGGACTAACGAGCCGTATCGGATGTTTACTTCGCGCGTGGAATACCGGCTTATTTTAAGAGAAGATAATGCTGACCTGCGGTTTAGAAAAATAGGATTCCGGGTCGGGTTGGTTGATAAGAAGACATTTGAAGAAACGAAAGAGAAACAGAAGAAGATTAAAGAGGGGATAGAAGAACTGAAGAAACAAAGTACTGTTATTAATGGTGAGAAATTAAAACTTTATCAGTTTATCAAGAGGCCGCACACAAAAATACAGAATATAAAATCAGAACTTCCCGATTATCCGAGCGATGTTTTGCGTGAAATAGAGATTGAGGTTAAGTATGAAGGGTATATCAAGAGGCAGAGAGCTGAGATAAAGAGTTTTAAAAATCTGGAAAAAATAAAGATTCCGTCCGGTTTAAATTACAAAGATATTGAAGGACTTTCTTTTGAAGTGAAAGAAAAACTTGCACAGTTTAAACCCGTAAATCTCGGGCAGGCAAGCAGGATATCGGGTATTACGCCCGTTGCAATTGCCGTTTTGATGGTGTATCTAAGAAAAGGTAAAACCCGCCACTAAAGCGACGGCGGGCAGGGGCAAAAAAACAAATCTCTCTATATTAAATAAACCCGTATCGTAAACCATCAAAAAAATCTCCCTCATTATATTTGCATATAGAACTCGATATTTTCCCCGAGGAATTCGGAGAATTCCCGGGATTTTGGTCCTCGCAATTTTTCTCTTAGAAATGCATAGCATTTCAAGGACTAAGTACCCGAAATTTCTCTGAAATTTCAGGGTGCAAATTGCAGAGGGTCAAAATTCCAGAGGGTTTGATACTCTACGGAATAAATTGAAACGTAGTTCCAATTTAAAAAATTTCTTCGTATTTGTGATATTTTTATGTTACAATGCTCCACGTTAGTTGAAGAAATTTTGACCACGATGCCGTGGAAGGCGCCGTGGTTTTTTTATTGTGTAACGAGGCAGTCCGGCTAAGTAGGCGCTTTTGCTAAACTCTATTAATTCTGATAAACTTTTACCTGAAAAATTAACCGATGAAAGCTAAATTAGTATTAGAAGACGGCAGTTGTTTTGAAGGCATTGCCGTCGGCGCAGGCGGCGAAAAAATCGGAGAAGTTATCTTAAATACCGCAGTTGTAGGTTATCAGGAAATGATGACGGACCCTGCAAATGCAGGTAAAATCTTAGTCCTTACGTATCCCCTCATAGGCAATTACGGTGTAGCCGAAAAATTCAACGAATCAAAAAAATGTTGGATTGAAGGTCTAATTGTCAAAGAATCCAGCAGAACATATTCAAACTGGCAGGCAGAAGACAGTTTCGGAAATTTTTTAAAGAAAGAAAAAACCGTTGCAGTAGAAGGCATAGATACGAGAGCGCTTGCAGTCCACCTTAGAGAAAACGGTGAAATGTGCGGCATAATATCTACACAGGATACGGATGAAACAATATTACTCAATAAGCTAAAAGAAACCGCAAAAAACAGAAAAAAAGACTTTATCAAGAAAATTTCCGTAAAAGAAATTACGAAGCTCAAGTCGCAGAACGGCAAATTCAATATAGCTATATTGGACCTGGGGATTACCAACAGTTTTATTAAACAGTTGAAAACGCTCGGTTGCAGCATCACTTTACTGCCCTACAATACAGATGCCGATAAGATATTAAAATCGAAATTTGACGCTATGATTATTTCAAACGGTCCCGAAGACGACGAAGCAATCCCTTTTGTTGTGGAAACAATAAAGAAAATACTCGGTAAAATTCCGGTTTTGGGAATTTCCACCGGACACGAAGTCATTGCGCTGGCGTTAGGAGCGCAACTTAACAAAATGAAATTGGGACATCGCGGAGTAAATTATCCGGTCAAAGCGCCCGATTCATTCAAGGGTAAAATTACGGTTCAGAACCATTCTTTTGTCGTGGATGAGGATTCAATAAAAGATAGAAAAGAGATTAAAATAACACTACGCAACGTAAACGATAATTCAATAGAAGAAATGGAAAGTAAAAAATTGAAATTTATCTCTGTGCAATATTATCCGGTCAGTCCGGGGTTTGATGAAGTAAATGGGGTGTTTAAGAGATTTTTGAAAATGGTGAATAAAAAATAAACAAAAAGGATACTTGATGCTAGATGCTGGATACTTGTAGAAACAAAGAAAAAATTCATTAACTAGAATCTGGAATCTAGTATCTAGAATCATAGAGTAATATGCCTAAACGAACTGATATACATAAAATTTTAATGATAGGCTCCGGGCCGATCGTTATAGGCCAGGCGTGCGAGTTCGATTATTCGGGCTCTCAGGCGTGCAAGGCCCTAAGAGAAGAAGGATATTACACCATCCTTGTTAACAGCAATCCTGCAACCATTATGACGGACCCGGAAATGGCGGATAAGACATATATCGAACCGCTTACTGTTGAAGTTATAACCGAAATAATAAAGAAGGAAAGGCCGGATGCGCTTCTTCCTACACTGGGCGGGCAAACAGGTTTGAACCTTGCATTTTTCCTGATGAAGAAAGGCATACTTAAGAAATACGGTGTTGAGTCAATAGGCGCAAGCGTGGAAGCTATATCAAGAGCCGAAGACAGGAATTTGTTCAAGAAAGCGATGCAGGAAATCGGGGTTGATACACCAAAAAGCGGAATTGCAACGAGTGTTGAAGAGGGTATGAAGATTGGGCTTAAGATAGGATTCCCGTTAATCTTGAGGCCTGCTTATTGTTTGGGCGGAAGCGGCGGGTCTATTGCATATAACAAGGAAGAATTGGAATTATTCCTTGTAAAAGGAATTGAGATAAGTCCCGTCGGGCAGGTTTTGGTTGAACAGTCGGTTTTGGGGTGGAAAGAGATAGAGTTTGAAGTGATGAGGGACCGCGTTGATAACGTTATTATGATTACATCAATGGAGAACATAGATTCAATGGGAATACATACCGGCGACAGCGCTGTGGTTGCTCCATCTCAAAGTCTGACAAAAGAAGAATACGCTCAGTTTGTAAACCTATCAAAGAAGATTATACGCAAGATTGATATGACGGGAGGCGGAGCAAATATTCAATTTGCGCAGAATCCCGATAACGGGCATATTGTAATTATAGAAGTTAATCCGCGGCTTTCAAGAAGTTCGGCTTTGGCTTCCAAAGCAACGGGATTTCCCATCGCAAGAGTGGCAACAAAGCTTGCCGTAGGGCTTACGCTCCCCGAAGTCTTGAACCAGGTTACCGGCAAAACAACTTCTTTTTTTGAGCCAACTGTTGATTATTGTGTATTTAAAATATGCCGATTCACTTTTGAGAAATTTCCTCAAGCCAACAAGACTTTAAACACCTCAATGAAAGCCGTAGGCGAAGCTATGTCCATAGGCAGAAATTTCAAAGAAGCGCTTCAAAAAGGAATAAGGTCCACGGAAACGGGAAGATTCGGGCTGGGCGTGGACGGAAAAGATAAAATATCTGACGAGATGCTCAAACTTCATTCAACGGAATTAATAGAGACCATAAAAGAAAAGATAAGAATTCCCAATGACGAACGGTTGTTCTATATAAGATACGCCTTGAAGATGGGGCTTTCCCTCGACGAGATATACGAACTATCGAAAATAGACAAATGGTTTATAGATAATATGAAACAGATAGTCGAAACGGAAGAAGAGATAAATAAATTCAGAAAGCAAAATACAAAAGAGAAAATTGAAATTCCTATCGAACTTCTAAAAAAAGCAAAAGAAAACGGTTTTTCCGATATCCAGATAGCATACTTACTAAATTCCACCGAACAAAAAGTGAGAAATTATAGAAAGAACTACAATATAAAAGCATCCTATAAACTTTTGGACACATGCGCCGGGGAATTCAAAGCCGAAAGACCTTATTATTATTCCACTTATGAGCCGAAGCCTGCTCAATGCAGTAAAGATACGGACGAAAATAAACCATCCCAAAACAAGAAAGTGCTTATCTTAGGCGGAGGGCCAAACAGGATAGGACAAGGTATAGAATTCGATTATTGTTGCGTTCACGCTTCATATGCTCTGCAGGAAGAAAAAATCGAAAGTATAATGGTCAACTGCAACCCCGAAACCGTCTCCACGGATTACGACACATCGGATAAATTATATTTCGAACCTTTGACGGTTGAGGATGTATTGAACATAATAGATTTGGAAAAACCCGAAGGAATAATAGTCCAATTTGGCGGCCAAACGCCTCTTAACATGGCGGTTCCCTTGTTCAAACTCGGAGTAAAAATTCTCGGGACTACTCCCGACGCAATAGATAAAGCCGAAGACAGGAAAAGATTCCAGAAAATGCTCAAAAAACTTCATCTCATTCAACCCGAAAACGGAACAGCTATGTCATTTGAAGAAGCCCTAAAAGTCGCCAATAAAATAGGATATCCCGTAATAGTAAGGCCCTCTTATGTCCTCGGCGGAAGAGCTATGGAAATCGTTTATGATGACGAGGGGCTTAAAGGCTTTATGGAGAAAGCAATCGAAGTTTCACCCGGACATCCCATACTTATCGACAAATTTTTAGAAGACGCTATAGAAGTGGACGTTGATGCGATATCAGACGGCGAAACGTGTGTCATTGGCGGCATAATGGAACATATTGAAGAGGCCGGAATCCATTCCGGCGACAGCGCAATGGTTTTGCCAACATACACTCTTTCAAAAGAGATAGTAAAAACAATAAGGGAAAACACATACGCTTTGGCTAAGGAACTTAATGTAAAGGGGCTATTGAATATCCAATACGCCGTCAAAAACAACACAGTATATATTTTGGAAGTGAACCCAAGAGCAAGCAGGACAGTACCGTTCATAAGCAAAGTCATAGGAGTTCCTCTTGCCAACCTTGCAACGAAGATAATGCTCGGGAAAACGTTAAAAGAATTAAACTTCACCAAAGAGAAAGAAGTAAGTTGCGTTGCTGTAAAAGAATCCGTATTCCCCTTCATACGTTTCTCCGGGGTAGATGCAATTCTCGGTCCGGAAATGAAATCTACGGGAGAAGTGATGGGAATAGATTCCACTTTCGGAATAGCGTATTTAAAGAGCCAGATAGCAGCCGGGCAGCAACTGCCCAAAGAAGGCAACGTGTTTATCAGCGTCAAAGATTCCGATAAAAAAAGGACAATTCCTATCGCAAAAAAATTGGCTGGACTCGGATTCAAAATCTTTTCCACCTCGGGAACTGCGGAGTTCTTAAAAGAGAATAAAATAGAAACCGAAACATTGCCAAAACTTTACGAAAGTTTAAGACCAAACATAATAGACCTTATAAAAGACGGGAAAATAGACCTATTGATAAATACTCCCGCGGGTAAAGCCACAAAAGAAGACGAAACGAAAATCAGGTCTCACTGCATACTTTATAATGTGCCGTTAATAACTACCATAGCTGGCGCACAAGCTTCGGTTAACGGGATAGGAATTCTTAGAAAGAATCCTTCTTTGAACGTAAAATCGATACAGGAATACCATAGGAGTATAAAAAAGTAACCAGTAACCCCGCCTGTTAAGATTTGGCGGGCAGGCAGTGTATAGTTATTTTTTTACTGGTTACTTTACACTGTAAACTTTTAACTACCGAGCGTAGTGAGGTTAAAGCGAGGGAAAAATGAGCGGAATTTTTGGAGTAGTTTCTAAAAAGGGAGATTGTGCCCAAGATTTGTTTTACGGAACAGATTACCATTCTCAT